>CAZKFG010000018.1:8410-34823 GCA_964551985.1 uncultured Acidaminococcales bacterium | reverse complement strand
TGGTGACTACCGCACAGGCAACACGCTAAATCTTTTCACAAGCGGTATTCAAGTTAAAAACATCGCTAACTTTCAAAACTATAACTTTGCCTTGTTTGCTAACAATGACCTTGTCGGTTTGACAACAAACAATGGCTACACCTTCCAAGCAAGCGACAAAATAGCCGTGCCATTTGCCTTGCCTGGTCAAAAGTTAGACGTCCGTCGGACACCAAAACACTCTATTAGAGGTCAACGGAACGTTAAATATAGGAACACGTGAAGGACAAACAGGTCAAGCCAAACAAGGAGCGTCTTTAATATACGATTATCAACTAACCCAAGACAGCACGAACAACAGACTATACGCCAAAATAACTGGTGTAAACCTTAACACATAAGCCAAGTCCCTATCAGAAAACCGCATGGGCAGCCTCGGCTTTGTCAACTCCGGCTCGGACATTATTGCAGGCACAGCAATGAACAACGCCGTCTCTTCCGCCGCTCAAGGTGGAGAAGTTCCCTTTTCCGGTATTGGTGGCGGAAACACTCGCTACAACAGCGGCTCACACGTTGATGCAACAGGTACAAACCTACTAACAGGTATAGCAAACAAAAGCGGCAGTGTAACACGCGGCTACTTTATCGAAGGTGGTTGGAGTTCTTACGATACCTTGAACGCAAATGACAACAACGGCTCAGGACACGCCAACTACTACGGACTAGGAATGCTACTTAAAAAACAACTGAAAAACAATATATATTTAGATGGTAGTCTACGTCTCGGACAAGTAAACTCCGGCTATGTTAATAGTAATTTAACAGACGCCGCAGGCAACTCGGCAAGCTATCACACAAATTCTTTTTACTACTCCGCTCATCTAGGGCTAGGCAAAGTGTATAAAATTAGCGAAACTAAAGAAATAGACCTATTTGCAAAATACCTCTACAGCCACCAAAACGGCAACAAAGTCGAAATACTCGGCGACACCTTCGACTTTAAAGGCATAAACTCTAACAGACTGCAACTAGGCAGTAAATATACCTTTGGGAAAACACAAAGCCAAAACTATTATGTCGGACTAACCTACGAATACGAAATGTCAGGCACAGCAAGAGCAAGCGTATACGGCTTTGACCTACCAGCCCCAAGCCTCAAAGGCTCAAGTGGAATACTAGAAGTCGGCATGCAAATAAAACCAAGCAAAAACAAAAACTATACAATAGATTTAGGGCTACAAGGCTATACTGGCAAACGCCAAGGATTTGGCGGTAATGTGCAAGTAAAGTTTGATTTGTAGGAAAAATGATTTTTAAAGCAAACCCCTGTTGACGGTATTTACATACAATCAACAGGGGTTTTTAATGGTCAGTTATTTTTAAGCTTAAAATTGCAAGTGCTTGTTCATTACAAACTCTCATATAGAATTTCTTCTGATAAGCCAACAACATTAAATTCATCTGCAATGACAAATTGGCTAAAACCATTATCCAAACACACCTCTGCCACCTCTGGCGATAGGCAAGCAAAAATGCAAGAAGTTAGATATTTTTTATCGACAAATGCGAAAAACTCTTTGCTAGTTATAATATCTAGCAAAACGATTGTAGCACTTTGTAAGCTTTGTAAATTTTCTTGTAAAAATGCTATATTTGCTTTATTAATATTTCTTTGTCTACCTACAACAAAATTTACTGCAAAGCCATTATCTCGCAGTTTTGAGGCAAAATCCTCTTGCCACTTTTCACCAATAAGTATAATTTCACTCTTTTTGCTCAAAATAGAGCTTAAAAAACTCTCTATGTTTACAATGTCAGTATCAAGTGGTATAGGTAGTACTTTTTTTATTCCTGCCTCAACAAGAGCTCGCCTTAAGTCGAAATCCAAAGCTAAAATATAAGGCTGCATCTCAATCTTTTCATATTGTAGCAAAAATCTTTTAATATCAAGCTTACATGCCAACAGTAGCAAATCACACTTAGAAAGTGAAAAAGCGCTCTCTTGCACTTTTATCAGAGAAATTATATTAACATCTCTCTTTTTGTCTAGCCGCAGCTGCATTTTTGGCGCTTTGGCAAAGTCATCTATAATAAAAATCATTATCTTATCACCCAATAATAATTATACTGACAAACAGGCAAAAAAAAAAGCCCTTTTTCAAGGGCAAAATGAGGGGTGTGTTAATAATTTCATTATAATACTATCTATGCAAAAAAACAAGTAGTATATAATAAAATTTCGGAAAATTTATAAAAAATCTTTACCTACATAAACAGTGGCATCAACAGAAGCTGCGCCTTTATTAATTTTTAACGAATAGGTAAAAGGCAAGCCCGCCAAGCGGCTAATTACCCAGCTATCCGAGTTTGAGGCGACAATTGAGCTGTTTTGCTGAGTGTTGCCATTAAATATTGACACTACACTTATACCATTACGCTCAAGTATTGTCTCCATTTTTTTGCCTGCACTAGGGTCACCACTACAATTTATAACTGAGGCGCGCAAAACTTTGTTTTGTGGCTCTATGGTTTTTTCTTTGGTGGTATCTTTAGCTTCCTGCTGCTTAACATCAGTTTTAGCTTCATCTACCTTTTTGCTGTCAGGTTTGTCGGCTTTTTTAGCCTTTTCGGCGTTGTCTTTGGATATTTCTTTAATTTTTTCTTTTATGTTTACTTTGTTACCACTAGCTATAAGTTTACCGTCTTTTTCTTGTTTTACTTCTTCGGCAAATTCAGGTAAAGACTGTTCATAGCTGCTAGCTAATCTTTGGGCTGATGCCATGTATCTATCGTTAGAAGATAATCCAACAACATCGGCGACTTCGCTTCTGAGCGAAACAATATCAGGAATCCAGTAGCTTATACCTTCAATAAAAACCGGTTCGCCTGGAACTGAGAAGGTATTTAGACCAGATCTAGTATTTTTATTTAAAGTTCTAGCTATTTTGAGCATGTCAAAAGTGTCCATATTTGTCGTAACTGAATCATAGGCAACCTTGACAAGTTCTGGTAGTTTAGTGAACATACTGGAGCTAGACATTTTTTTATATACAGCGTCAATAAATACTTGCTGACGTTTAACTCTACCAATATCTCCTTCTTCATCACGATAACGAACATAATGTATAGCACTTTTACCATCTAGCCTCTGATAGCCAGGTTGCAAGTCGATAATAAGTCCTCCATCGGCATCATAAGGGTCTTCGTAGTACATACGTTTTTCTACATCAAGTTCTATTCCGCCAATCGCGTCAACTAGTTTTTCAAAACCTTTAAAATCAACCTCGACAAAATAGTCTATATTAATGCCAAGTAAGTTTTCCACTGTCGCAACAGTATTGTGCACGCCACCATAAGCAAAAGCGTGATTTATCTTGTCCCAACCGCCATCTGGAAATCTTACTCTAGTATCACGCGGAATTGAAAGCATTGATACTTTTTCTGTTTTTGGGTCATACATAATGACAAATAAAGTATCCGAGCGACCTACATCATCGACACGTTTATCAACACCTAAAACTGCTATGTTGATTTTACCTGCTGCGCTGAAGGTTTCTTCGCCTTCTATCTTATTACCTATCTTTCTAGGGGATCTATCGCCTGGATAAAAAATCATACATGCTGTATATGTGCCAACAGCTATGACTGTAGCTAGGGCTAGCAGTCCTAGTGCAATTTTTTTATACATTTATTCACCTATAAAAATCAAACTAATTTTAATAAGTATATCAATAAGTAAGCTGCTAGTCAAGTTAAGCACGATTTTTTGTAAATATCTAGAAAATCTTTTAATATTCTTGCTGTCATACCCCAAATTATATATTCACCGCAAGGATAAAAATATACTGGATATTTTTTGCGCATTTTGGGTTCTTTTTTATAATTTGTAAGCAATTCATAAGGGAAATCGTCATCAGCCGGTTTGGTCAAAACTTGTACTTGTGTGCAGATTGGTTGCATATCAAGCAAATCTCTAAGTGGTATTGTAAAATACTCTTTTACTTCTTGTTCTGATGGCTGTATTTTTTCTGGCTGCAAAATTTTCCCAACAAAAGGATAAACAAGTACACCCATTTGTGTTGCAAGATAATCAAGCGCGCCATAAATTTCTATTTGCTCTGAATTAATGCCAAGTTCTTCACAAGTTTCTCTTATAGCGGTATCTTGTGGAGTCTTGTCCGTATTTTCTATTTTCCCGCCCGGAAAGCATATCTCACCAGGCTGCCACTTTAAATCACTAGAGCGCACTTCAAATAGCACGTTAAGACCTTCTTTTGTATCCAAAAGAGGTACCAAAACAGCAGCTTTTATACTTTGGTATTCATATATCAAATCTGGCTTGTATGTGTTTAAATAAAATTTAAAATCATTACAAATTTTTGGCATAAGTCACCTTAAAAATACGTTTATTAGAGTTTTTGATAGTATTTTATCATATAGTTATATTCTGCACAACAATTTTAAAATCCTGCAAAAAGAAAAAAGAAAATAGCAAAATGGCATTTAGCCATTTTGCTATTTAATTACTTTTGCTGTCGAAGTTTCCACCAACTGCCACAGAATCAAGCGAATAGCCATCATAGGCTGATGATAATTCAAACTTTTTACGGAGCATATTCTTAGATAGTGACATTTTTTCATATACCGTAGCATCTAGCTCTGCTATATATTTAATAAACGCCTGACCTTCAAGACTTTTAATGTAATTTTTATCATCTGATGTCTGCTTGATTGTCATCATCAGCCGTTCTCTTTGATTTAACAAATCAGCAAACAAGTCTACATCTTCAGGACTAGTAAATTTTCCAAGTTCTGTAGTTAAAAACAGATAGTTTTGCCAAAGTTCTTGCATATCAAAAGCATCATTACTCATATGCTTATAACCGAATCGCCAGATACTTTTTGAGGCTGTGTGCCGCTTGCACTAACAGTTTTCATCGCCGCTGTCCAGCCCTCACGAATATTGCCAATTACAAGTTTAGCATTGTCTAAATGCACAACATCTTTTTTTAAGTTTGCCTGTATTATTTCATAGTTTACATATTCATAAAGTCTAGCTAGTTCTTTAGAGATTTCTATATCCATATTCAAGCTAAGTACAAGCTCATCGACAATATCTTGTGCCTTTTGACAAGCTGTATTTGTCTTTAAAATATCCTTTTCTTCAATGCCAGATCTAGCCTCATTTATAAATTTTAAACATCCGTTATACAACATCAAAATTAATTTTTCTGGTGATGCTGTAAGCACTTGTTGTCGTTTATACGTGTCTGCATTATTTAAATACATTTAATAACTCCACCTTATTTTTTAGTGTACGCTATTGGAAAAATCCTGCTAATGATTGTTGTTGCTGTTGCATTTGTTGCATTAATTTTTCCATTGCATCAAACTGCTTGTAATAAGTTTGAATTTGTTTGTTCATGAAATCAATTTTTTTGTTTATTGCTTTGTTGTTATTGATTATTTGTTTATTGATAGCTGTACTATCATCAGCTGAACCTTTAGTAGCACCCGCTTGGGCATCGATTTTGTCCATAGCTTGTTTTAAGCTATCATAAAGTTTTGGTATCATACCGCGATCAGATTGTCTTATGCCATCTGTTTCAGGAACAACACCTTTGAAAATTTTGCTTACACAATCAGGATCAACTTCTAAAGCGCCTTTTAATTTGTCTTCATCTATTTTTAATCTACCATTTGTTGAATAATCTTGTGTTGTAATGCCAATAGCATGCAAAGAATTTAAAGTTACTTTACTACTGCCGACAACATATGAACTTATGCCACCTACTGTAGAATAAACCATTTGACGCATATTAGAAACTATATTCAAAAGCATTGGGTCACGGGCTACTATACCTTTTTTAGCTTGTTCTTCCCAAGATTTTATTTGTTCTGCTGTCATAGATTGCTTTTGTTCGTCTGTAAGCGGTTTGTATGCTGATACTTTCTTTTCATATATAGCGCCATTGATTTCATCTAGCAGCTCATTGTAAGCATCAACAAAACCCTTTACAGAATCCACTATACCTTGAGTATCTTTGTCAACATTAATTGTTATAGTTTTTGTTGGGTCTGCTTCTTTTAGTTGGTATGTCAATCCAGAAATTGTAAATTCGTTTGTCTTTTGTTCAAGTCCTGTTATACCGTCTAGATCAAATTTAGCATCAGTACCGGCATATGAAATATCACCACCAGTA
The DNA here is from genome assembly GCA_964551985.1 of uncultured Acidaminococcales bacterium. Lineage (GTDB taxonomy): Bacteria > Bacillota > Negativicutes > Acidaminococcales > JAISLQ01 > CAZKFG01. The sequence goes on along the minus strand of CAZKFG010000018.1, from coordinate 28,641 downwards.
TTTCTTGGCAGTTTCAAACCATTTTCTAAAAAGGCTACGCCTGCGGCGTCTGTTGTTGCAGAAAAATCAATTTTAGCGTCAGAACCTGTTTTAGTTGTAGAGAAAAATACTCTATCAAGTGTGGCATCATAGCTTGCCGAAACACCTGCATCGGAAGCGTTTACTTGTTTTATAAATTCGTTAATACTCTTTGATGTGTCAACAGTAATAGTCTTGCCATTTAATTTAAGGTCAAAAGTGCCTGTATAAGTACCACCAAATTGGCTTGAGATACTGGATTTATCTGTAGCCGAACCTAGCGCTGCGCTACTACCAATTTGAGCATAGGTAGCTAGAGAATGTACTTTTATTGTATGAACGCCAACAAGTGCATCTGGAGTTGCTTTGGCGTCAACTAAAGTAGTATTATTACTTGATGCTGTTTTAATTCTTGTTGCAGTGTCAAGTCTATAAGAAAATGCTTTGATTCTAAAGTCTTCTATTTTTTTGTAGAGATCTTTGTAGCGATCTTGCTTCCAGCTCAAAGAAGTGTTTTTTTGCTTTAATCTGTCTATTTGCGCCTGTTGCCCAGACACCATAGCCTTAATTAAAGATTCTGTGTCCAATCCTGAAACTATACCATCTATGCGGTTTGCCATGTAAAAATCCTCCCTTTATTGTGATGATTAAACCTTCTCATCAATCATCGTACCAATATACTCTCGAATATTTGCAATCATATCAAGATATTCTTCTGCTGGAAATTCCTTTAGTACTTTATTGTTTTTAACATCAACAAATTTGACCATTAAAAAATTGGTCTCTTTATGAAGTGCAAAACGAATGTCTGCATTAATCTGAGTCATAAATTTGTTTAATGTCTCAGTAATAGAGTCCATCTTCTTTTCATCTTTGATAATTTCTTCGTATTTTTTGTTTACCCTTTGCTGTTCTTGATTTTGCTGGGCTTGCTGGTTAGTAGTCAAAGTTTTATCAGTCAGCTTAACACTAGACTGACCTAATTCATTATCAACGATTTTGACTGGTGTTACAGTTGGCTGTGCTACTTTGCCATAGCTTCCTTGCATTGCAGCTGATCCACCAATAGTATAATTTTCCATAATCATACACCTCTATTAGCTTAAATTGTACTAAAGAAAATAATTCATTTTCATTTAATTAATATATCGAAAAAATTTATGAAAAAATTAAATTTTAATTAACTAATTAATAATTTTTTGCCAAAGTTCATCAAACAAATCTTGTGATGATTCTTGGTTAGCTGTCTGAGCATCAAATTCTATAACTTTAACACCTGCCTTAGTATAACCATCTTTAACTTCACCTTCAACTATAGCATCAGTAATCAAGCTTCCACCTAAAATAACAGGATAGTCTTTTTTACCTATTGATACAAAAAATGTGTCAATAAAATTAGCACAAACTTCAGCAGCAACACTAAAAGCAGACAAATTAATAATAGTTTTCGGCTTTATATCAGCAAAAAACTCTAAAATCCCATCAATACCACCAGCATCAGGCATTGGTGTGAGCATTTGATAATAAGCAATTTTCGTGTTTTCAAACTCAATATTAGCAGCCTTCGTATACTCACCAACAATAGTCCCGCTCAAAGGATTGAAAATCGGTACTCTTTGGTTTTGCGACAAAAACTCACAAGTATTAAACATTACCACTTTTTTATTATGTTTTTCTATAAGATATTTGCACAATTCAAGGGCATACAAACTTTGCTTGTGGCTGGCATTTAAAAATTGATTAATCATAACAATTACAGCATTTTCGTCTGTTTGTGTTTTGTCAAATTCTATCAATGAAGCATCAATATTTTCTTTATACTGTTGGCAAATTTTAGCGAACAGTTTAGTTTGCAGCTCTAATTTTTCCCCGCAAAAATCCGTTTCATCTTTAATTTCTAGTGCATTTGCTTGCATAAAAGCATAATAAGCATGTGGCATAAACAGTTCTTTACTGTCTATGCATTCTTGGACAAATTTTTCATAATATTTATATTCACCAAAAACGGTTATCAAAAAGTGATTAACGTAAATTTTTGAATATATCCCTAGTCCATCGCTAATGGCGGACAAAGTAGAGCTGTAATAACACTTTTCTAAACTAGACGCTACTAAGATTTTATCTCTCAAACGCGAAAAAAGTCTTTGAAAAAAGTCAACGCGCCTCAAACAAGTCATCATATCATTTGAAATAAGTTCTAACGATTCTTCTGCTTGTTTTAAAATATCATAATCTAATTGTAGCGGCATTATAATATCAGTAAATTTAAAGTTATCTTCAATTAATGTATCATCTAAATGAATATACAAAACATTGCCAAAAGTTGGCTCTAGTAGATAACATTGTCCATCAAAACGATATATTTTTTGGACCTTTTCCAATTTTTTGCCAGCAGTAAATTCATCTAGCGCAACTTTTTTCTCATTTAAAGAATCCAGTTCAAAATTCATATCCAAATCATCTGTAAATACAGGTTTGTAAAGGTCTTCTTCTTTTGCTACAGCACGTGATAAAAGTGCATGATATATAGTATTTTCTTCAACATCATATGGTTTTTTATAACCACTTAAAAAAACAAATTGACAAAAACTTTGTTGATACACCCTATATGTTAAAACAAAAAACTCTCTAATATCTGTTAAAAAATAATAATCATTATTTTGCCAATCATCCTGCCACATATTTTCTAATGTTGACAAGACATCATAAGGTTGAAAATCTTTGTCTATCAAATTATCAAATAAATGCACCTCAAAACCATCTTGGGCAAGCTGCCTAGAAAAAGAATCAAACCGTGCATTTGAGCCTAACTCTTCACCAAAACAGACAAAAATTTTCTTTTTCAAGATACTTCCTCCTTAAACTTGTTTCTAGCACTCACTATATCAATTTTTAAAATTACGCCTTATTTTATATATCGTTAAATAATTGTTTTACTTAAACATTGTTTAACAAAAGCCTATCAAATTAGCCCTACACCACTTGGTAGATTGATAAGTCTTTTAGCAATATCCTCTGCACAATCACAATTCATCTTTGGACAATCTTTATACATTGGCAAAGTATACATCAAATTCCACACAGGTCTTGTCATAATTCCACTAGTATTTGTCGCTTCAAGCACTCTATCACGCTCAAAAGCCACATCTTTATCAAGCAAAATAGCACTTAACCAATAATTACTTTTTGTATAGCGAGGCTCTTTGACAAACTCTACTCCAGTAAAATCAGCAAAAACCGCTATATATTTGTCTACAAGCTCTCTTTTTTTTGTCAAAAAGTTTGGTAACTGTTCTAATTGTGCAAGACCTAGCGCCGCATTTATGTTAGGCATACGATAATTAAACGCTAGCATATCATGATAAAATTCCCATTTATGTGGAATTTTAGCAGTAGTAGTGATATGTTTGGCTAATTTGCCAAGCTCTTCATCATTAGTTAAAATCGCGCCACCACCACCAGTAGTAAGCGTTTTGTTACCATTGAAGCTAAGCGCAGATATCAAGCCAAAATTACCTGTATGCCGACCTTTATAATAAGAACCCAAAGACTCTGCGGCATCTTCCACCAAAACAAGCCTAAATTCTTCACACACTGCCAAAAGTTCATCTATATCCATAGGATGACCAAAAGTGTGCATAGGAACGACCACTCTTATTCTCTTGCCTGTCAATTTGTTAAAACACTCGCCATTTTTCATTTCAGCAATATCTTGTAAATACAATCGCAACTTTTTAGCATCCATGCCCAAAGAAGTATGCTCACTGTCAACAAAATGACAAGTCGCACCACAATAACTTATAGCATTTGCTGTAGCAATAAAGGTAAGTGCCGGAACAAGCACTTCATCGCCCGCTCTAACACCAGCGAGTAGCAAGCATACATGTAGCGCTGCTGTACCATTTACAACCGCCACCGCTCTTTTGCTATCAGTAAAATCAGCTAAATCTTTTTCAAAATTATCCACAAACCTACCAACAGACGATACCCAAGCAGTATCAATACATTCTTTCACATAAGTCCACTCGTTACCGTTAAAAACAGGCTCGTGCAAACCGATAAAATCACGCTTAGGAAGTACTTTTTTTATTGTAGATACAAGTTTTTCAACATCTAAATTATTCTTCATAATATCACCTATATATTATAAATATCAGTTTTATATTTATCCAAATTACTACGCAACCATTCGACAGTCTCGCCAATACCATCTTCTAGTGAATATTTTGGTTGCCAAGCTGTTAGCTCTCTTATTTTTTCATTACTACCTAAAAGCCTATTTACCTCACTATTTTCTGGTCGCAGGCGTTCTTGTTCACAAATTATTTTTGCTTTAGGATTAATCTGACTAATCATCTCATTGGCTAACTGCTCAATAGAAATTTCTTTTTGTGTTGCAATGTTAATCTCCTCGCCAATTGTTTTATCAGATTTAGCAATCTCAATAAAACCAGAGACTGTATCTTTGACAAAATTAAAATCACGGGTCGGTGTTAAAGAGCCAAGTTTAATTTCGGTTTTGCCAGTTAAAAGCTGGGTAATAATTGTCGGAATGACTGCCCGCGCCGATTGACGAGGTCCATAGGTGTTAAAAGGTCTTACAATTGTAACAGGCATATCAAAGCTACGGTAAAAACTCTCTGCCAATCTATCCGCTCCGATTTTAGTCGCCGAATAAGGTGATTGACCTTGGAATGGGTGTTTTTCATCAATTGGCACATATTGAGCTGTACCATACACTTCTGATGTGGAAGTAACCAAAATTCTTTTTATATTCAAATCTCGTGCCGCTTGCAACACGTTTAGAGTTCCTTTGATATTTGTATCAACATAACTATCAGGCGAGTGATAGCTAAAAGGAATAGCAATCAAAGCTGCCAAATGGAAAACTTCATCCATGCCGCGCATTGCCTCACGTACACCGTTAGGGTCGCGAATATCACCAGAGAAAATCTCTATTTGCTCTAAAATTTCACGCGGAAAACTATCAAGCCAACCCCAAGTATTAAAAGAATTGTAAAAAACAAATGCACGTACTTTATAACCTTTTTCTATCAAACCTTCGACTAAATGGCTGCCAATAAAACCATCTGCGCCTGTAACCAATGCCTTTTTCATCTAGTTATGCCTCCTATAAACACAAAGCAATATACTCTATGTCATTATTAAATATTAATCACCCAAACCGACTAATCGCTATGCCTTCCTGTTACCAAAAGATCTATGACCTGCGCTTTGAGATCTGCTTTTGTAAATTCAAGCTCCGTTAGATTATACCCTTTTCCATCAGCCAAAGCATCTTTTAAGTACAAATCAAAGCACTGCATAACCGTCTCAACAGTTTCCTTTGTAACAACATCCCAATCAATACCAGCAGCTATTTGATCGTCTTTTACAATATTAATAAGCGGTACAGTCTTACCAATAATCCGCTGATTAAATTCTATAAGTAGTTCTATATCATCGCCTGCCATCTCTTTAGCCAGTTCGCACCAATCCTTGTGTTGAACTAATCTACTGTCATATACAGAATATTCATTTATCCCTGGCACTCTTTCACTATACTTAAGAGATGTTTTTTCACCTAAATCTTCATCAACAACTATCAAAGGTTCTTTGCATTTTATCAAATCGCCATATTGCAGTATAAATACATCCAAAAACATTTGCGGATAAAGATTAAATGTTAGATTAGTACCTGTATTTTTTTCGTCCAGCCATTTTTGAGCCTGTGCTTTTACAAACAAGTGTTTATTATATATAGAGCCAGAAATATAATTAGAATCTAAAAAACCCCTAGCCTGTGCTTGGGCACCTTTTACAAAATGAGCGTCTTTATCTCTACAACCAAGCGTCCCTGTACCTGAGGCAATAATTAAGGCGGTATCAGTATTATCCCTCATTAGTGAAAGATAAATATGTAAATTCTCCAAAATAACTAAGTCCTCATCGCTGACAAATAGACAATATTTGCCGTTTGCCTTATTGAGTACATTTTTAAAATTCCTAAAAAACCCAGGTTTTCCGTAATTAGGCTCAACATCATAATATTTTATTCTACAATCGTCTTTAGCCATATCTTTTATCTTTTGATAGCCTTGGGTGTTTTCTTTAGAATCGTTATTTGACACCAAAAATTCCACTTCACTATCATAAATACAACCAGATAAATGTTCTATCGCTTGCAGAGCTCTATGTCCACGATTATAAGATGGTATACCAATAGTTAAAAGAACATTCTGCCTGTTTTGAGGCGTAGTTATCCTTTTCTTGTGAATATCATTTATACAGCCATTTAACTCATCCATACTATTTTGACTTGTAGAAAATACATTGTGCGGTAAAGATATATTGGCATTTTCAGCAAAAAATTCTCTAAACTGCTCAAGAGTAGAAAATACATATATATTTTCAAGTTCTTGAGAAAAATCATCTGTTTTAAGACATGATAAGAAACACTTTATATCATCTACAACAATATAAACACTCCTGTTTTTAGTCTTAGCATAATAAAGTAGTGAACGAACTGGATAGAATTTATAATTTACATATATTGCAAAATCTGAAAAACTATCTTTTACCTTAAAATTTTTACTCTCGTCAACAGCATCTACTTTTATCTTTTCAACAAATTTATTCGTATCTTGAGAAAAAATTTGATATACACCATTTGTGCCAAAAAAATCTAGTGGTAAACTATCAACACCATATTTTTCGAGTAACTGGTCACCATTTGCTAAAGCCAAAACATTTTTTTCATAACAAGACTGTAAAAACGTCTTGTTGCAATCAATAAAAGCCGAATACAATATTTGCTTTATAGCGTCAGGCATGTAATTTTTATTGTAAGCGTTGACAAACATATCAACACTCTGCTCATATTCTTGATTTGTAAATAAAAATTCTGCAAATAGAGCGTATACTTCACCTAAAAAATCATCTATATCATCTTGTTTAAGATTTCTTATAGCATCATTATACAGCTTACAAACTTCGTCTACTTTGCCCAGTTCTTCTTTTTGTTTTATCAAATCAAGCTGACTATATATATCCATAACTTAATTCATCCTTTGAATTTAATAGTTTAATATTTCATTATTTTATCAATAATAAAGCGCTCTAGCAATGGTTCTTGGTCGAACACTGGTTTATCTACTGCTAATTTAGGGAACACATAAGTTTTATCGCCACAATTAACATCAATAAGAACAGCTTTGTCACTGCAAAAAACATCTTTTAATCCACGAGTATTATCATCTATACAAATAGCATCAAGACCATAAGCCTTGGCAATCTTAGAAAAATCAGGAGCATCATAACCGAGAGTGCCAATAGTTTGAGTATAGTTACATTTAAAATACATCTCTTGAAAATGCCTTATCATTCCTAAAGATTTGTTATTCAAAAGCACAATTTTTATAGGCAAACGGTCGCGAGCTATCATTTGTAGCTCTTGGATGTTCATCTGCAAACCACCATCACCTGTAAAGCACACCACCGGGCGCCCTGTAGCATAAAAAGCGCCTATAGCTGCCGGCAAAGAATAGCCCATCGCTCCGTGTCCGCCAGAGAACAATACTGTTTGCTCTTTTTTAACCTTTAAAGACTGTGCTACCCAAACTTGATTTTGCCCCACATCTGTGGTAATTATAGCATTTTGTGGGATATATTCGCTGATTTTATTGATAACAGCATTAGCTGGCTGTTCATCTATATATTGTAATTCATTTTTTATTTTATTGCACGTAGCAAGCCAATCAGAAAAGCTATTTTCGCTAGAACAATTATCCTTTAAATAAGTAAGCAAAGGCTTGATATCACAATATAAAGACTGCTCATTAGCGCCCAGTTTATGTTCAAGCTCACCACAATCAATATCCAACCGCAAAATTTTCGCCTGCGGTGCAAATGCTTCTCTTTTGCTGCCAACCTGCCTGCCATCGAGTCTTGTCCCCATAGTAACAATTAAATCAGCCTTGAAAGCCAAGACATTTGCCCATCTATGACCATAAGCACCGATAAAACCTATATTGAACGCTGCATCACTTGGCAGACAATCAACGGCAATCATACTTGTTACAACAGGTATTTTAAATTTTTCTACAAAATCTCTAAATAAAGTTGTGCATCCTGCACTTTTAATACCAGCTCCAGCAATTATAAGTGGTCTTTTGGCACTTTTAATACAGTCTACAATTTTATCTGCAGTATTTTTAACATCAAAATCCACATCTATATAATCATCAAAGCCTACAAGTGCATACTCATTAATCTCTGTCCTTTGAATATTCATAGGAATATCTAATACAACAGGACCTTTTCTGCCACTTGTAGCCAAATGATAGGCTTTTTCAAGCTCGTATTTTATCATATTAGCATCAGTTACTTGTACAGAATACTTTGTTATAGAATGAGTAATGCTAACAACATCCATCTCTTGGAAACCTTTTTGTCTGACAGCTAAGTTGCCTTTTGACTCATAAGTATTGACTTGACCTGTCAAAAACATACAAGAAATAGAATCAAAATAAGCGTTAGCAATACCCGTTAGTAAATTTGTTACGCCAGGACCACTTGTTGCATAAGCTACTCCAATATTTCCTGTAACCTGTGCGTACCCGCAAGCAGCAAAAGATGCTCCTTGCTCGTTATAAGAAAGCCTTGTTTTTATCTTATCATGTTTGGATAAAGCGTCCATAAGATAAGTAACCATACCGCCGGGATAGCCAAAAACATCTGTTATATTCTTTTTTATTAAAAAATCAACAATATATTCCGAAACTAGCATTTTAACCCTCTATGAATATTTTTTTACCCACTGCACAGTATTTTTAATACCTGTTTGAAAATCAACTTGCGGCTCAAATCCTACGTCTTTTTGCAAGTCACTTATATCAGCACAAAGATACATTACCTGATTTAAAGGATAATCAAGTTCTCCAATGCCAAGTTGAGCATTTTTATTTACCTCATTTTTTATAATCTCTAGATACTGCAAAATACTCTTTGTTTTACCACTACCTAAGCAGTATATCGCTCCATCTTTGCCTTTTTCGCCAATTAGCTTAAAAGCTCTTGCCGCATCTTCACTATACAAATAATCCCAAAGCTGCTCAGCTTTTGTAGTCTTTATTTTCTCACCACTTAGCATTTTTGCAATTGTAGACATAATCAAAGTATCAGCATTATCATAAGGACCATAAACGCTAAGTACTCTTGTCCAGATATGTTTAATACCAAGTTGTTTAGCATAGTTATGGCTAAGTTTTCCGGCACAATATTTAGCTATCCCATAGCTTGTTTGAGGATTTACAGGCACTTTAGAGTTCAAATCAAGCTCTGTTGCACCATATTCTGCTTGAGAACCAGCGCCAATAAAGACTTTGCACCCTAAATCAAAAGCTGTCTTTACTGCATCTAAAGTGCTTTTTATATTGAGCTGTTGAATTCTAGCATCTTCTCGGGCTTTTTTATCAGTTCCATCCCAAGCAAAATGGTAGAAAACATCACAAGAACAATCTATTAAACTGCTCAAACTATCAAGATTATTAGCATCACATTCTATTATCTTTAGCCTTTTATCACAGGGTAAATTGACAATTCTTTTAGACTGAGGTCTGGCAACTGCCAAAACTTCATAATCATAATCAAGTAAATGAGCGCTCAAAACCCTGCCCAACATACCTGTTGCCCCAGTAATAACCGCGCGCTTTAACATTTTTTTACAAACCCTGTAATAACATCAATAATATAATCTAGCATATCTCCTGTAAGTCCTGGATAAACGCCCAGCCAAAAGGTATTACATACAATATTATCAGTATTAGTAAAATCACCTACAACCCTATAGCCACAGCCTGTTTTTCTCATCTCATCAAAGCAAGGGTGTTTTATCAAGTTGCCCGCAAATAACATTCTCGTTTGAATGTTGCAGTTTTCTAAATGCTCTACAAGCTCATCTCTTGTAAAACCTGCATTTTCTTTTACCGTTAGCAAAAAACCAAACCAGCTAGCTTTAGCATTTGCAGTTTCTTTAGGCAAAATAAATACATCTTTTAAGTGCTCTAGACCATCATAAAGTCGTTGCCAATTTTTACGCCTAGCTAAAATAAAATCAGGCATCTTCTTTAATTGCATGCACCCTATAGCTGCCTGCATATCTGTAACTTTTAAATTATAACCAAAATGCGAATAAACATATTTGTGGTCATAACCTAAAGGTAGTTCACCAAACTGCTGTGTGAAACGATGTTTGCAAGTATCATCGTGCCCAGATGGGCAAAAGCAATCGCGACCCCAATCGCGAAACGAATCTATAATCCTCTTTAGCATAATATCATCAGTATATACCGCACCACCTTCACCCATTGTCATATGATGTGGTGGATAAAAGCTAGATGTGCCAATATGCCCTATTGTTCCTGTATATTTTTCTTTGCCATTATAACTGTATTTAGAGCCAAGTGCATCACAATTATCTTCTATAAGCCAGAGATTATGTTCGTCACAAAAATCTTTTACCGCCTGTAAGTCAAACGGATTACCCAAAGTATGAGCGACAATTATCGCCTTTGTTTTACTTGATAAAGCCTTATCTAGCATAGTTATGTCAATATTATAGCTTGGCAAACTAACGTCAACAAATACAGGTACTGCGCCATATTGCACAATCGGCGCAACAGTTGTCGGAAAACACGCGGCAACAGTGATTATTTCATCACCTTTTTTTATTCTTTTCTCGCCCAGTTTCTCTGATGTAAGAGCCATAAAAGCAAGCAAATTCGCAGATGAACCTGAATTTGTCAAGCTACAATATTTAACATTTAAAAACTTAGCAAATTCCTCTTCAAACTTTTCAGCATATCTACCAGTAGTAAGCCAAAAATCAAGTGCCGAATCAACAAGAGCTGTAACTTCCTCTTGGTCAAACACCCTACCACCGTAAGCTATTCTATCGCCTTTTTGCCAAAGTTTTTTACTGTTATGAAAAACACTATAATGTTCTTTAACTTTAGCAAATATTTCTTGTCTTAGCTGTTTTTCTCTATCCAAAACATCAAGCCCTTTCATAATAACTTATCTAATAATGCCGTGTTTCAATTTATATATTGTTAGATTTTTCATGTTGTCTCTAATATCTTCAACCTGTTTTAAGCTAAAATGTTTTTTATCAATGTAACCGTTTTTCAGATACAAATCAAAACAGTTCATAATCATATCACAAGCTTGCTGTGAAATAAAATCCCAATCAAATCCTGCTGCTATGTGTTCTTTTTTATGTAAAACGAGGAAAAATATCGTCTTGTCAACTACAATATCGTTTAGCTTTATTAAAAAATCAACATCATCGCCAGCTAGCTCTTTAATAAATTCACACCAATATTTGTGTTGTAATAATCTGCTTTCAAAAAAAGCATACTCTGCCATGTCTTTAATTTTGTCGCTGTAATCACAACTCAATGTTTTTTCACTCATTGTTTCATCAGCATAAATAAGAGGAATATTCGACTCTATCAAATCGCCATATTGTAGCATAAACATATCTGAAAATGTATAAAAATAGAATTTAAAGGCTAGATTATCCTCTGTGTTTTTTTCATCAAACCACTTTTGCGCATTTGTTTGAGCAAAAAGTTTGGTATTATAAATAAAACCTGAAATATATACATTTTTCAAGAAAAATTGCATTTGTGCTTGGCTTCCTTTTGAAAAGCGACCATTTATAGTTCGAGCGCTAAGATCTCCACCCGAACCTGAAGCACTAATAACAGCCAAATCATCATTATCACGCATTATCGCAAGGTAATGATGTAAGTTATTTAGAAAAACCAAATCTTCATCACTAACAAACAAGCAATATTTACCTTTGGCTTTATTGAGTACATTTTTAAAGTTTCTAATTATGCCTGGTTTTTCATAATTTGGATCTACATCATAATAGCTTATCCTGGTGTCTTTTCCTCCTAGAGCTTTTATTTGTTCGTAACCTTTGGTGTTTTGCGTTGAATCATTGTTTGATAATAAAAACTCCACTTCGCTGTCATATGAGCATTTTAAAAGATGTTGTATCGCCTCTAACGCTCGGTGTCCGCGATTATATGACAGTATACCAATAGTTAAAAGTACATTATCTTCATTTTTAGGCATATTTATCCTTTGTTGATGAATATCATCAATACACGTATTTACTGCATCTGCCTTTTCCTTGTTGGTAGAAAAAATATTTCTCGGTAAATATACATCAGTATTATCAAGGAAAAATTCTTTAAATGCTTCAATTGAAGTGAATATATGAATGTTGTTTAGTTCACTTTCAAAATCATCTATTTTGAGACAAGATAAAAAACACTGCATATCATCTACAATAATGTAAACCCGTCTTTGTTTAGCTTTAGCAAAGTTTATCAACGAGCGAATTGGATAAAAATTATAATTAATGTATATGACAAAATCAGAAAAATCATCCTTAATCTTGTAACTTCTATCTTTTTCAAGAGCATCTATCTTTATCTTCCCGACAAACTTGTCTGTCTGCCTGCAAAAAGCTTGATATACACCATCTGTACCAAAAAAATCAAGCGGCAATTGCTCATAGCTACATTTTGCTGATATTTCTTTAGCATTTGCTAAAGATTGCACATTTTTTTCATAACAAGATTTTAAAAATTCATGATTACTATCAATAAATGCGGTATATAAAGTTTGCTTTATAACGTTTGGCATATAGTCTTTATTATAGGCATTGATAAACATCTCTATGCTTTTTTCATAGGCTTGATTTGCAAATAAAAACTCGGCAAAATAAGCATATACTTCGCCCAAGCAATCATCAGTATCTTCTTTTTTAAGCTCTCTTATCAAATCATTATATATCTGATAGGCTTTATCTATGTTTCCCAGCTCTTCTTGCTCTTTTATCAAATCAAGTTTGTCGTATACAAGCATAACAAAGTTCTTCTTTCGGTTTTAAATTCGTCAATAAATTACATAATGCCTTTAGAAAAGTTTAACTATTATCTATTTGATCTATCTGCTCTAAGCAAACTTTTTGCATATCTTCACCTAACATATAGGCCTTATGCCAGCTAACTATCTTCTCTAAAGCAGTATCCAAGCGCCATTTTGGCTGCCAACTTAATGTATTGCGCGCTTTAGAAATATCTAGTTTCAAATAATTTGCCTCGTGCACTTTATAGCTATTGTCAAGCTCATAGCTTGCCCCAGCGCCCCATAGCGAGCATAATCTTTGTACGATAAATTCGACACTTTTAGCATCATTATCTTCCGGTCCAAAATTCCAACCTTCAGCAAAACTTACATCATTATACAGTTTTTCTGCCAACAATAAATACCCGCCAAGTGGTTCTAAAACGTGCTGCCATGGTCTTATCGCAAGAGGATTGCGAATATAAACAATTTCATTTTGGCTTATAGAATTTAAAATATCCGGAATCAGCCTATCTTTTGCCCAGTCTCCACCGCCAATAACGTTACCCGCTCTGGCACTAGCCAAAGCGACGTTATGGTCAATATTATATTTTTCTTTATTAAAAAAAGACTGCCTGTAAGATGAAGTAACAAGTTCCGAGCAAGCTTTACTGCTAGAATACGGGTCATAGCCACCTAATGGCTCATTTTCTCTGTAACCCCACTGCCATTCTTTATTTTCATAACATTTATCTGTTGTAACATTTACAATGCTACGCACACTATGTGTATGGCGCACGGCTTCTAGCAAATGCACGCTACCCATAACATTAGTAGTATAAGTTTCAATAGGAATTTTATAAGATTCTCTGACAAGTGGCTGTGCCGCCATGTGAATTACAATATCAGGTGCGAAATCTTGCATAGCTTTTAAAAGTTTTTCATAATCACGCACATCAGCACAAATTGATTGCATTTCTTTATCCAACTTACAAATAGCAAACAAACTAGGGTTAGTAGGTGGCTTTAATGCATAACCACAAACTTTAGCACCCAGTTTTAAAAGCCATAAACTAATCCAGCTACCTTTAAAACCCGTATGACCGGTTAAAAAAACTCTTTTACCTTGCCAGAAATTATTTTGCATAAACTATTCCCAAACCTTCCATGGCGCTTTGCCCGATAGCCACAATTGCTCTAAAAGTTGTTTATCTCTTAAAGTGTCCATCGGTTGCCAAAATCCGTCATGTTTATATGCTACTAGCTGACTACTTGTCGCTAGCGCCTCTAGCGGCTCTTTTTCCAAAACTGTATCGTCATCAACAAGATGTTCAAAAAGCTCAGGTTGCATAACAAAAAAACCACCATTTATCCAAGCGCCGTCACCTTTTGGTTTTTCTTGGAAACTGTTTACAATATCTTGACTACTCAGATTTAAACTACCAAACCTACCCATAGGCTGAACTGCTGTAACAGTTGCCAGCTTACCGCAGTGCTTGTGAAAATCCACAAGTCTTTTTATATCTACATTACTTACACCATCGCCATAAGTGAGTAAAAAAGGCTTGTTGTCAAGATGTTTTTGTACTCTTTTTATACGACCACCTGTCATAGTATTTAACCCAGTGTCTACAAGTGTCACCCGCCAAGGTTCAGCGACGTTATTATGAACTATCATTTCATTGTTATTAGCAAAGTCAAACGTAACATCAGAGCGATGTAAATAATAATCAGCAAAATATTCTTTTATAATATAACCCTTGTAACCACAGCAAATGATAAAATCATTAAAGCCATAGTGTGAGTAAAGCTTCATAATATGCCATAAAATCGGCATATCACCTATCTCTACCATAGGTTTTGGCTTCAAGTGACTTTCTTCTGCTATACGTGTACCGAGTCCACCAGCTAATAGTACAACTTTCATATAAACACCTTCTAACAATTTTCCTTAGCATTTTTACTCATAAAAAACTCTGCCAATTCAAAATCAAATTTATCGTCAATATCAATAGAATTTTTTTTATCCATTATATAAGCAAAACTCTTTCGTCCAAAAAAATCTCTATTTTGTTTATAATAATCTACTTTGGCTATATAAATTGCACCATTTATTCGATAAAACTTCTCTAGCTGTTGTCTATTTGTATCTTTCTCTACCAAAAAATTTTGCAAAGACAAATCACCTTTTAAAGTATTCATCCATCTAGGCGAATGTTCCGCCTCGCAAACTCCTACAACACTATTGGCATCTTTTTTTATAAATAAATTGTAAGCATTTTTAATATCACTTACAGCTCTAAGTGGAGAAGTCGGCTGTAAAAGCACAAAGCTATCATAGCTTTTACCCATTTTTTCTAGTTTATCAATTAGGTCAATAATAACATCAACAGTTTTACTATCATCTAAAGAGAGCTCTGCACTACGCAAAAATGGCACTTGAGCACCATATTGAGCCGCAATATCAGCATATTTTTGACTGTCAGTAGAAACAGCAATATAGTCAAACAAACCACTATCTTTGGCTGATTCAATTGAATATGCCATAAGTGGTTTATTTAAAAGAAGTTTAATATTTTTGTCCACAAGCCCTTTAGAGCCTGAACGTGCAGTAATTATCGCAAGTACTTTTTTCATAGCAAACTACCGTCTTCAAGTCGGCTTCTCATAATGTCCAGTTCATCAAATTCGCCCATATCAAGCCAAGCGTGTTCGTTTATAGAATAAACGCCAATTTTTATTTTCTTTTTAATACAAGATTGAATAACATCAGTAATATGAATAAAAGTATTTTGAGGGATAAATTCCAAAAATTTTGGTTCAATAACATAAAAACCTGTATTAGTCTTCATAGCAATAACAGGCTTTTCCTGCATCGCTACAATACAACCGTCACTATCTACATCAACAGTACCATATGGGATATTAATGTTTTTAGTTGCGCAAACCATCGTCAGCATATTATTGTGCTTTTTATGATGTTGCAAAATATCAGCATAATCATCTTCTATCAAGACATCACAATTGGTCATGAAAAAAGTATCTTTAAACTGACCACTAAGCAAGCTCAGTCCACCACCAGTACCTAAAAACTCCGTCTCATCAATAAAGCTAATTGACTGGTCGTATCTGTCATCTTGAAAATATGCCTTCATAAGATTACGCTTATAATTGACAATCAAATGAAAATCCGTGCAGCCAAACGCCTTAAATCTATCCATAATGTGCTCGGTAATAGTTTTCTCACCAATAGGGATAAGCGGCTTTGGTAAAACTTGGGTATAAGGCAACAGCCTTGTCCCCTTACCACCTGCCATAATGACAACAGGTGTGTTGAGAGTCGCCTTTCTAAAAACCTGCTCGCCATCAAGAAAGACTATTGTCTTTATTTTATTTTGCGCATTAACAATAGGTATAGAATCAACATTATTATTTTTCATAAAAGTAATTGCATAAACGGCACTGACATCTACCAAAAATTTTACATTTTTATTGGCAATAAAAGCTATTGGTGCGTTCAAATCGCCTTTTTGCAAAATAAAACGCCTAATATCGCCATCAGTAACTGCCGCCTGCAAAACGTCGTCTTGACATATATAAGCAATACCGCGAGAACCTGCATCAATCTTTTGCATAGCTTGAACAACAGTTGTTTGAGGACTGATAATATAATCGTCTATGCTAGTCATTTTCCTACCGCCTTAGATAAAAATTATTGTAGTTTTTCTTTAAGTTCCCACTGACCAAAGGTATTTTTGAAAAATAAGTCTTTATTATAAAAGCCCTCAAGAATGTCGTAAAATTGAGGTCTAGAATAACCCAAAAACTCGCAAAAATCATCCACACATTTTGGGTCTAGCTTGCTGTCACGTTCATTGACAAGTTTAACCGCCTCGGCTCTTGTCAATAGACCATACCTTATAAATCTTGCTGCATAATCTGTTGCACTGGCGTGTCCAAATTTTGGGTATTTCAGCCACGGATGCACTAGATAAGCTCTACTATCTACCTGATCGAAATTCTCTATATGATGAGTTCTATCCCATTCATGCGTCAAATCTTTAAAACCTTTGCTTTTAGCAAGCACATAATTATTATAGCTATTCCAAGGAATAAAATAGCTTAGATAAACAGGATCAATAGATAAAAGTTCTTGTTCAGACGGTGCCTGGCAAAACGCTAAATCCTGCATTTTTATATTTTCATCAACTAAATCATCAAAAGCTATATCACTTGCTACACCATTTAGCAAAATATCTCTTGCAGAATAAGTTTCAACAGCATCAGCACCACCATATTCAAAGCTTATATTCTCACCATAAACTAATAATGGAATGTCAAATTTTATCGCCATGAGTAGCGGATAAGTGTAAATAAGCCTATCAATATACCATGTAGGTTTACCGTATTTTTCAAAGGTTTTTCTCATAAGGTTTTTTTGTAATTTTCTGTTTGGTTTCATTGTAATTATTTCACAACCAAACTCTTCAGAGATATTTTTCAAGTTACTAATCCCTGCACTAGTCATAGGAAAATTATCTTCAACAGAAACAAGCAGTGGATGCATTCCCATAAGTTCTTTCATCACATAAACTTGATAATGGCTATCTTTGCCGCCACTTACAGCAATCATGCAATCGTGTTTTCCTTTGCCACGACTACCGCGATATTTATCACAAAGCTGTTTGAATTCTTCAAACCTAGCTTGCCAATCAATATTTTTACGTTTTTCAAAATTAATACAAGGATAACAAAC
The DNA here is from genome assembly GCA_964551985.1 of uncultured Acidaminococcales bacterium. Classification (GTDB taxonomy): domain Bacteria; phylum Bacillota; class Negativicutes; order Acidaminococcales; family JAISLQ01; genus CAZKFG01. Next base: position 10,940 of record CAZKFG010000018.1, on the reverse strand, counting down.
TCCATTTTCATCAAACTTAATGCCAGGTCTTGTATCAGGCATAACACATTTTTTGCAGTATTTCATGAAAACATCCTCCAATATATATTTTTATTGTACAACCCTAGCGGGCACACCAAAAACTTTTTGATTATCAGTAACATCTCGAACAACAATGCTCCCAGCACCAATTGTACAAGCATTACCTATTTTAATATTTTGAATGACAGTCGCGCCTGTACCAATATGTGTACTATCACCAATTGTGCAAGTACCACTTAGCACTGTTCCTGGCGCTATATGAACATGATGCCCAATATTACAATCGTGATCTATACTAGCACCAGTATTAATAATACAGTTATCTCCAACTGTAACGCCTGCTTGTAAAATAGCACCTAGCATAACCTGCACACCTTCGCCAAGCTTAGCGCTATCTTCAACAATACTTTTAGGATGCACTATACTTAAAAAGCAATATCCTGCTTGCTTGAATTTTTGATAAACCTTTTTTCTCAAATCGGTATTGCAGGTAGAGCCAATAGCATTTACAAGCATAACTTCATCAGGTGGAAAACTAAATATATCATCTTCATTATCAGCTTCATATAGTGCATATACATCTAGGCAAAGCGCCTTTAAAGTAGCAATAACTACATTAGCATGCCCACCAATGCCCAGCACAATAATCTTTTTTTGCATAAAACCACCATCTAATCACAAAAATTCGTCTTTTTTATAATCTCTATTAGCTTTTTTACCAACAATATCCCAAAAAAACATCGGACTCAAGCCATCTCCCGGCCTTTTAGCGCCAACATTCTCTTTGGTAAAAACTTCACCTTTTTTAATATTTTGTAAAGCTACTAAAGATTTTCTGGCTACTTTTATATTTGAAATTTCGCTCAAAGCCGGGCGCTTTATCCCGTCTCCTAAAGCTAATTCCACCTGTCTTATGGATTTGACAAGATTTTCAAGTTCATCGGGATTAAGTGAGGCTTTATGGTCTGGTCCTGGCATGTTCTTGTCCAAAGTAAAATGCTTTTCTATAACGCAAGCACCTCTGGCTACGGCGGCAATAGCCACCGCAATACCATCACTATGGTCAGATAGTCCTACGCAAAGACCAAATGATTTTTGCAAAGTATCCATTGCCAGCAAATTAACGTCTGCAAAAGGAGCAGGATATTCTGTAGTGCAATGCAGCAAAGTAACTTTTTGCTTTAATGCTTTTTGCCCTTTATCTGAATAATATGCCCTTTTAAAATCATCCGTGCTAATGGGTTCTTTGTGCATAGTATAACCATAAGCCAATACGCAAAGCGCCATTTCAACTTCACTAAGTAAGCTCATGCCTGTAGATAAGATAATTTTTTTGCCTGTTCTGGCAAACTCTAATAAAAACGGGGCGTTTGTCAACTCCCCAGACGGCACCTTATGAAATTTAAACGAAAACTCTTTATCGAGCATAGACAAACTATCAATATCAAAAGCAGTTGACCAAAACTCTATCTTACGCTTTTTACAGTAATCTTTTAGCTCTACGTGCGCTTTAAAATCCAGCTCTAAAGATTTTATCAAATCAAACTGTGACTTTACGCTACCAGTATTTTTCATTTGATATTTAGCCATCTTGGCTGTTTTATTCACAAGCGCATTAGCACTGAAAGTTTGAAATTTAACTACATCAGCGCCGCAAGAGGCTGCGACATCTATCAATTGTTTAGCTAAAACTATATCGCCATTATGGTTTACTCCAGCTTCTGCTATAATTAAAGTTTTTGCCAATTGCATCACCACTTTACTTGAAATCATAAAATTTTTTCGACAAAATACTCTTTAAATCAACTTCTTTTAACTTATCTTTAATCATCTTGGAAGTGTTGCCACTACCATAGGGCATTTTACTCGCAAGCAATTTATCTTGAAAATCGGTCGATAACGCTAATTTTAAAGCATCAGCAATCGATTTTTCATCTTCGCTGCAACAAACGATGCTACTTGCCATAAGCCTACCGTCTTGCCTTGCACCAATATTGACTGTCGGAACCTTCAAAAATGGCACCTCTATAATGCCACTTGACGAATTACCTACAACAGCTTTGGCATATTTTACAGCGCTCAAATAGCGCACCTGTCCAAGATTAGCATGCAAACTAACCCTGTGCGGATTTTTGGCAGCATATTCTTCTAATATATTTATAACAGCTCTACCACCAGTATCTGCATTGGGCTTAGTAATGAGCAGTTTATAATCTGGATAATCATCTAGCGCTGCTAGTAAATTTTCTATTGCTTCATCTTTATCACCTTTTAGATTGGTAATTGGGTGATAGGTAACCAAAAAATATTTGTCTGTTAAATCAAAGCTGATACTCTCACAAAGTTCTCTATAGGACATAAGTTTTAAATTAGCAATGTTATCTAGCCCGATTGCTCATTTAAAACTTATGTCCTATAGAGAACTTTGTGAGAGTATCAGCTTTGATTTAACAGACAAAGTTCTCTATAGGACATAAGTTTTAAATTAGCAATGTTATCTAGCCCGATT
>CAZKFG010000018.1:0-8310 GCA_964551985.1 uncultured Acidaminococcales bacterium | reverse complement strand
GCTCCAAAATTAAAAACTTTGTCAGGCATCTCCCCAAGCTGAATTACCCTATTTTTATATTCATCAGCTGCAACAAAGTGAAGATGCGACATTTTAGTTATGCTATGGCGAATGGCGTCATCAATAACACCATAAGTAAGCTCACCACCGTGGATATGCGCAACAGGTATGTTAAAAATAAGCGCTGCCTGGACAGGTGCTAAAATCTCATATCTATCACCCAAAATAACCAATAGGTCAGGTTTTAAAGTTTCAAAAACATCTGCAAAAGAACTAAGTTCAACCCCCATAGATTTAACTATAGCGTTAGGTGTATCGCCAGTAAGTAGCATATCAACTTTAGCATCAATGTTAAAACCATCTGCCTGAATAATCTTGTAGGTCAGGCCAAACTCCTGCGACAAATGGGCGCCTGTGACAACTACCTGCAATTGCAAATCGCAGTCGGACTCTATTTCTCGCATTAGCCAATAAAGCAAGCCATATTCTGCTCTTGTCCCTGTAACAATACAAATCTTTCGCTTGCCCAAACTGCACCTCATTTATAAACTTTATACCTATATTTATTATATCGTTGGTTTATCTAAACTGTCTTAATAGCATAACCTGGTGAAACATAAATTTTTTCGCCATAATTTTTAGATAAAAAATCTTTTTCTGTATAAAAATTCACTTTATAATTTATATCCATATTTTCATGCAAATTTATATCAGAGTTCGGTAAAAACTCTCTATCTTGCTCAAGCGCACAAACCTTCATTACAAGAACGCCATCGAGTCTATACACAAATACAGCCTCTAGCTCTTTTGCCAAATCTTTTAAAAGACTGCTATCTTTTAGAGCAAGATTGATTTTCTCTCTTATATCATCAGAAAATAAAACACTATTTTTAACCAAACCATCTGCCAGCGCCTGTTCTTTGACTTCGCCTTGAATAAACCTCTCAAGCAATAACCAGCTTGGCAAATCCTTATTTGTGTAGCCCAAAAAAGAAGTCTTATCTATACTAAATAGCGCCCAACTTTTTTGTAAATCGTCCCAAACTTCCAAAAATTCCAAAAAACCATTTTGCAGTTTTTTTGAATATAGACTTATTTGCCTTACAGGCACACCAATAATCGGCAGAGTATTATTAAGTAAAGTAGAAGGCTGCAAATATTTTTCTACAGTAAAACTTAATTTAGTATTAATAGAATCAAAAAATATCGGCACAGCATCAACCTTACCTTGATAATCCAAACAATAAAATAGTGCTTTCATTAGGGTTTTAATGTCATTTTTAAAATAATAAAACTGTCTTAGTATCCCCTCATCATTTTTAAAGCGATACAGACCTTCTTTATCAACTAAATAAACACTATCGCCAAAATTATAGTAACCTGGTTTTTTGACAAAAAAACTTTTCTCAAAAGCATAATTTGCTTTAATTTCTTTACCACAAGGTTGCAAATCAATTGTGCTTTCAATATCATAAAATGTACAGAAAACTTCTTGCATACTCTTAACTCCTTAACAATTAAAGTTGCCAAATAAACTCATACTTATCTTCACCTGATATATATTCTTCACCCAAAAGTTTTGTAATATTTATCATATCAAAAATCGCTTTACAATAATCATCTAGCGCCTGTCTGCGGCGCACCTTGTCATCACTGCTAAGTGCCGCTCTAAGCTCTTTTTCTTCGTCGCCAAACGCTCCGTGATAAATAACATTATATATTTTATCTTCAAGCACTATCTCGTGCTGCTTTCTAATTTTTTCGACCATCTTATCATTAATATCATATTTAACAAACTGTGACATCTTCGTCATCTTGTGCATAAACCTTTGCAACTCTTTTAAAAGACCCTCGACAATCGGAACTATACGCTTGTGCTCTAATCTGGCAGGAGAACTTTTGTATTCACTAAGACAATCTTGTATATATTGTGGTATATCAATATCACCATCAGATAGATCCTCCTGTAAAACAGCGGCAAAAGTCTTATTTTCATACCCCTTGACAGGCAATCCGCCTTCTGTTGCGTTGATAAAATGAGCGTGCTTATTCCAATCAGCAGCAAGCTCTAGCGCTTCTTTGATGCTCAAATAAGAACCTTCTGTTGTTACATCATCACCATAAAGATCTTTTAAAAACACCTTTTCATTTTGATCAGCAAAAGCTTTGTTCTCTTTATCCGAAGTCCAAGCACCTTCAGCATAGTTTTTATTGCCTGTAAAGCACAAATCCTGACCCATTAATATAATTTTTTTACACCCTAAAGTCAGCGATGAAAAAACTGCAACATTAGAGACCGAGCTACCTGATGAAGTTTCTGACATCGGCATAGAAAGTCTCTCTAAAACATATTTTTTTATAGGATTACTCTTACTTGTAAAAAGTTCAAAACTGTTTTTCTCATACTTTTGCACTATCTTATGATACATAGCACTGATAAAAACAAGTGGACTATCATTAACATCAAGCGAGTCAAAAAGGCGCTCTTGAAACGAGTTCCCTTCAACGCAAAAACGAAAATGCGGCTTTATTCCATGAGTATTTAAAATACTCATACCACTACCAGCCGTTATAATTATCGCCCTGTTACCAACCTCTTTTAACAAATGAATATTCTTATTTAGTGACGGTCCTGCCGATACGACAATTACCGGCAGCTGCTCAAAAATCTTTTGCAAAGCACTGAGCGGCGGTGCTTCCACTGCCAAATTCTTCCATTCATTTATATGCCAAGCACAGCGGAAAAACTTTTTCGTATTGACCGTAACCATATACTGACAATCGCCAAAATAAACAAACTGGGCTAACTTTTGCTTTTCATAAGGAAAAACAAACGCATACGGGACAGTATAAACAAAAGCTGTTGTCTCATAAGGATTAATCGTCATAAAAGCGCGATAATAATTGTTAGCAATATCCAAATCCTCTTGCAGCAAAATAGTTATATTCGTATCAGGATACGCCGAAAAAATATCTCTAACCGACATATTTTTCATCGCACAATTAAAAATATTAACACTCGGCTCAACAATAATAAATCGGCGAATTTGTCTAAAATACTTTTTAATTTCTTTAATCAGTGCCAGATTACCAATCCCCAGCAAAAGAACAAGCCCTGCATCTTTATCGCAACGCTCTAAAGTCTTTTTAATTTCGCGTTTACTGTCAAAAAGACTCGCCAAATGTACGTGGATATTATCTCTTTTCACCTGAAAAACCTTTTTATCTTGCAGATAGCTCACTTCCAAAGGGCTGTCTCCTTGTTCAGCCTGTTGCATTTTATTATAAATTTCATAAGCATTTTTTCGGAAAAATTCCAAATTTTCTTGCCAATAGTTCATCTTTATACCTCGCTATCCAAAAGCATATTAAGTAGTGGTTTTAATTTAAATTCCAATAAATCGGCAAACATTAAAAAATCAGACTTAGAAAACGCCTCCACAAGTTCTGTCATTATCTTGTTAAATACTGTCAAATCCTGCTGTTTAAAATCTTTAGCAACTTTCGCTAAATCCTCTAACCCTAAAAGAATGTGTGTACTTGCATCATTAAACTTACCATCAAAAATAAATTCTTCTACTTTTTCCAGCCAAACTATACTATCTTTTACTGCCACAACAATACCACCTTATCTATATAGCAAATATGATATTTATTATATCATATTAAATAAAAAAACGCGCTAAAATCTTAGCTATTTTTCCAAAAAACATGACAAAAAAACAGACCGGATAAATCCGGTCTGTTTGTAAGTTTTATAACTATTGTAGTAAGGACAATACTTGTTGAGCTCTTGCGTTTGCTTGAGCAACCATTGATTGTGCTGCTTGGGATTTGATATTTTCTTTTGAGTAGTTAGACATTTCAGAAGCCATGTCTGTATCTCTGATACGGGACTCTGCTGCTGTTACGTTTTCGCCTGTTATTTCTAGAGCGTTTATAGCATAGTCTAAACGATTTTGCATTGCACCGAGCATTGCTCTTTGGTCTGATACGCGAGTTGATGCATTGTCAACTTCTGTAATAGCAGCTTGTGCTTGAGCATTTGTTGCAACACTTGTGTATTCTAGTCCTAGTGCACGAGATCTCATATCACCAATTGATGTGTACATGATTTGTCCTGTGTTAGCACCTAGTTGAGTCATCAATGAGTCATCTAGTACTCCTGATGCTTTTTCAGCGCGAGCAAAGTTAAAGCTTATACTATCGCCTACTGCCATTTCGCCAAGTTTTACGCTAGAAGCATCTAGTGAAATTGTTACTGCACCACCGCCAGAACCAAGACCAGTAATTTCTATTGAACCACTGTCAACGTTTATGGATATACCACTTAGAGTTGCACCATTAACCCATACAGCACCTGATACAGAACCTTTTACCGCCTCTGTACCAAAACCGTTACTTGCTAAACCAGGAGATATAGCTGCGCCTAGTGAACCATAACCTGTAATTTCTGTTGAGCCGCCACCTGTTGCGCGACCGTTAGCAAAGATTACTTTGAAGTCTGGAACGTCACTACCAACGTTAGAGTTTCTAACGACAGTAATTGTACCATCATACAGACCAGCTCTTTGAAGTTGTGCTAAAACTTTATCTATGCTGGAGCTTGACAATGTTACAGCTGAGTTGTTATTTACGTCAAAACGACCTTTAACGGCTTCTTTTGCGCCTTTAACAGAACCTTCTAATAGTTTTTTAGTATTGAATTCTGTTGTGTTACCGATACGGTCGATTTCTTTTTTAAGTTGTTTGATTTCGCCTTCGATAGCGTTTCTATCGTCGTTTGTGTTTGTGTCATTAGCAGATTGTACTGCTAGTTCACGCATACGGGTCAAGATTGCTTGAGTTTGGTCTAGTCCGCCTTCAGCAACTTGGATAAGTGAGCTACTGTCTTGAGCATTTTTCTTAGCCATTGACAATCCGCGGATTTGTCCACGCATTTTTTCTGATATAGCAAGTCCTGCTGCATCGTCTGCTGCGCTGTTGATGCGAAGTCCGGATGCTAGTCTTTGCATAGCTTTGTCTGCTGCTCTGTTGTTTACGCCTAAGTATCTTTGTGAATTTAGTGATGGGATGTTGTGATTGATTACACTTGCCATGATCTCTTCCTCCTTGAATTTAAGTGGGTTTCCTTACCCTACTTTTTTTAGGTTTTCTACAGACGACATTTTTCTTCGGCCGTTAAGAAAAATGTTATCTGTTTGTTTCACCTTACATGTAATATATCGTATGTTTTAAAAAAAACTTAAATATTTTTAAAACATTTTTTTAGCAAATTTCGCATTTAAAAACTCTAGCAATAATGCTACTGTCAACCATTATGGTAATTAGCCAATACTATAATTTCAAACTAAAATTTATCTGTTTTGTTGGTTGAGGCGTAAAAGAAAAAACAGGCTGGTTTGAACCAGCCTGTTTTCATTACTACGATCGCTATTGCATTGATTGCTAAGTTTATTGCTACGTTTGTTAGTACGTTTATTACTGTGTATATTATTGTAGTAATGACAATACTTGTTGCGCTCTTGCGTTTGCTTGAGCAACCATTGATTGTGCAGCTTGGGATTTGATGTTTTCTTTTGAGTAGTTAGACATTTCAGAAGCCATGTCTGTATCTCTGATACGGGATTCAGCTGCTGTTACGTTTTCGCCTGTTATTTCAAGAGCGTTTATAGCGTAGTCTAAACGATTTTGTATTGCACCGAGCATCGCTCTTTGGTCTGATACACGGATTGATGCGTTGTCAATTTCTGTAATAGCAGCTTGTGCTTGAGCATTTGTTGAAACGCTTGTGTATTCTAGTCCTAATGCACGAGATCTCATATCGCCAATTGAGGTGTACATGATTTGTCCGGTGTTAGCACCTAGTTGAGTCATCAAGGAATTATCTAATGATCCACTTGACTTTTCAGCACGAGCAAAGTTAAAGCTTATGCTGTCACCAACTGCTAGTTCGTTAAATTTAATGCTATTTGCATCCAAAGCAATAGATACAGCGGCACCTGATGCAACGCCAGCTATTTGTATGCCGCCTGCTGTTACTGTGATAGATACACCAGCTAGTGTATTACCGTTAACCCATACAGAACCTGATGCAGAACCTGCTGCTGCGACTGTATTAAAACCATTACTTCCTAAGCCAGGAGTTACAGCTACTCCTATCGAAGCATAGCCTGTGATTTCTGTGGAGCCGCCACCTGTTGCGCGACCGTTGCTAAAGATTACTTTGAAGTCTGGGATATCACTGCCAACGTTAGAGTTTCTAACGATAGTGATTGTACCATCATACAAACCAGCGTCTTGGATTTGTTTTAAAGCAGCATCTAAAGCAGAGCTTGAGAATGTTACTGCAGTATTATTGTTTACGTCAAAACGACCTTTAACGGCTTCTTTTGCGCCTTTAACAGAACCTTCTAATAGTTTTTTAGTATTGAATTCTGTTGTGTTACCGATACGGTCAATTTCTTTTTTAAGTTGTTTGATTTCGTTTTCGATAGCGTTTCTATCGTCGTTTGTGTTTGTATCGTTAGCAGATTGTACTGCTAATTCACGCATACGAGTGAGGATAGCTTGAGTTTGGTCTAAGCCGCCTTCAGCAACTTGGATAAGTGAGCTACTGTCTTGAGCATTTTTCTTAGCCATTGACAATCCGCGGATTTGTCCACGCATTTTTTCTGATATAGCAAGTCCTGCTGCATCGTCTGCTGCGCTGTTGATGCGAAGTCCGGATGCTAGTCTTTGCATAGCTTTGTCTGCTGCTCTGTTGTTTACGCCTAAGTATCTTTGTGAATTTAGTGATGGGATGTTGTGATTGATTACACTTGCCATGATCTCTTCCTCCTTGAATTTAAGTGGGTTTCCTTACCCTACTTTGTAAAGTTTTTGATTGTATTTTTTCTTTGGCCTTAAGAAAAAATATTTTTTGGTTTGTAACTGTTACAGTAATATTATCGGATTGTTTTTAAAAAACTTAAATATTTTATCAATATTTTATTAATATTTTTAAACATTTTTTTCGGCAAGTTATTCGCAGGCTATTACTACTTTATATCTATTATAAAACCATATAGTAAGTATTGCATACCGTAAAAACTATTACTAAAATTTATCTATTTTGTTTCTTATTTATACATTAAATATTTTTTATAGTTATTTTTTCTAATGTTTTTATATATTTTAGCGTAATTTTATTTGAATAGCATTTATGTGTTTGGGATATATAATTTTTAGTTTAAATTTATTATGCCTATATTTATTTTATTAAAGATTTATCTACACAAAAAAACAGACTGGATAAAATCCAGTCTGTTTTTGCTTGGAGTTATTGCTGTATATATTATTGTAGTAAAGATAGTACTTGTTGAGCTCTTGCGTTTGCTTGAGCAACCATTGTTTGAGCTGCTTGGGATTTGATGTTTTCTTTAGTGTATGTGGACATTTCAGCTGCCATATCTGTATCTCTGATACGAGACTCTGCTGCTGTTACGTTTTCGCCTGTTATTTCAAGGGCGTTTATAGCGTAATCCAGACGATTTTGTACAGCACCGAGTAGTGCTCTTTGGTCTGATACACGGATTGATGCGTTGTCAACTTCTGTAATAGCAGCTTGTGCTTGAGCATTTGTTGCAACACTTGTGTATTCTAGTCCTAGTGCGCGAGATCTCATATCGCCAATTGATGTGAACATTATTTGCCCTGTGTTAGCACCTAGTTGGGTCATCAAGGAGTTGTCTAGTGCTCCTGCTGCTTTTTCAGCGCGAGCAAAGTTAAAGCTTATGCTATCGCCAACTGCTAACTCATTTAGTCTAATGCTATTTGTATCTAAAGCAATAGATACAGCAGCGCCTGATGCAACGCCAGCTATTTGTATGCCACCTGCTGTTACTGTGATGGATACACCAGCTAGTGTATTACCATTAACCCATACAGAACCTGATGCAGAACCTGCTGCTGCGACTGTATTAAAACCATTACTTCCTAAGCCAGGAGTTACAGCTACTCCTATCGAAGCATAGCCTGTGATTTCTGTGGAGCCGCCACCTGTTGCGCGACCGTTGCTAAAGATTACTTTGAAGTCTGGGATATCACTACCAACATTAGAGTTTCTAATGATAGTTATTGTGCCATCATACAAACCGGCTGCTTGGATTTGTTTTAAAGCTTGGTCTAAAGCAGAACTTGAGAATGTTACTTGTGAGTTGTTATTTACATCAAAGCGACCTTTGACATTTTCTTGAGCACCTTTTATAGCACCATCTAATAGTTTTTTAGTATTGAATTCTGTTGTGTTACCGATACGGTCGATTTCTT
>CAZKFG010000017.1:0-34925 GCA_964551985.1 uncultured Acidaminococcales bacterium | reverse complement strand
GGCTACGCCCGTTAAAGAAATACCACCAGCTAGGCTGGTGGATTTTTATTATTTTACATAATTGAATATTAAAACAAAAATGCTGTTCCATAAAAAAAAATTTATATGAAAAGTTTTTAAAAAAATTTGTAAAAAAAGCAAAAGTATACAAGTAATAGTGGAAAAATTTAAAAAAATTAAAAAATAGTGTAAAATTAGTACAAAAATAATTAAATTAAATTAAATAATTATGTAAATAAAAGAGTAAATAAAACAAAATATTTATTGTTTTAAAATGACAACTACTATAAAAATATAGAAAAATGGAATAAACTATGTTAGAATAAAACTAATATTTATTTTTCAAATTAAAATAAGTAGTAAGTAAAACTTTATAAAGGTGGTGATGGCGTTGACGATACTTGATTCAATCAAGGCAGCTGAACTAAAGGCGGATGATATTAAGGCCCAAACTTTAGCAAAAGCAAAAGACTATTTACGTGATAGTGAAGAGCAAACGACGTATTTAGCAGAGCAAATTATAACAAAAGCGAGGGCGGCGGCTAGGGAGAAAGTGGCGGAAGCAGAAAAACAGGCACAGAAAAGCTTGCAAGAACTGCTTGCCGAAAATAATGCCCAAAATGCACTTCTGGCCGAAAAGGCAGCTAAAAAAGTAGATGAGGTTTCAAAGTATATAATTGCAAAGGTAGTTGATTAAAATGCTGATACCAATGAAAAAAGCGATTTTATATGCTTTAAAAAGCGACCAAGAAAAAATATTGCTTGCTTTGCAAAAAACTGGCGAATTTATGTTGGTACCTACACAAGAAGACCAAGGTCTACCTGGTAAAACTAAGCTTGAACAAGATGCTCAAAGAGTGGATAGTGTTATCAAAGTTTTGACAGCACATGATAAAAATAAAAAACTATTTGAACAAAAAGTGGAAGTTGGATTTACTGATTTTTTAAAAGAAAATCATGATGCTGTCAATATAACAAAAGAAATTGAAACCTTTTCTGAGCAGATAACAAAGCTCAAAAATGAAATTTTAACACTAAATTCACAAATAGAAAATCTAAAACCTTGGGAACAACTTAGTGAACGGTTAAGCAGCCTTATAGACAGCGAATATACAAGAATATTTATAGGGTTTGTTCCAGAAGATAAATTGCCGTTTTTGCAGCAAAAGCTCTCTGCTCTTATTTGTAATATAAATACTTATGAAAAGACAGAGGATGGGCAAGCAATATTTATTGTATGTCATAATGATGATGCTCAAGTAACTTATAACCTTTTAAAAGAAAGTAATTTTTCTGAATCTAGGTTTGTAAAATCAGACATGACTGCTAAAGAGCAAATAAACAAGCTTGATGTGCAAATACAGGAAAAGTTAGAACAAATCGAAGATTTTAAAAAGAAAATAGAAGCAAGAACGGATCAAAAAGAACAGATAAAAAAACTATATGACAAGTACTTAACTGATTTTGAACGTCTTTTAGTTAAGGGCGAAGAAACAGTGCAAACCTTTTTTGTAACAGGTTGGGTACGCTATGACAAACAAGAGCAAGTAACAAATGCAGTATCTAGTTTTACAGATGCTTATGCAATTACTTTTGACGACCCTGATGAAAATGATCATCCACCGTCTGTAACGGTTAATGCTAAGTTAATTGAACCTTATCAAGCAGTGACAAATTTATATTCTAGACCACTAGCTACAGGTATTGACCCTAATCCGATAATGGCACCTTTTTATTTTGTGTTTTTTGGAATGATGGTGTCGGATGCAGGATATGGAATTATTCTGACAATACTACTACTTATTATCGGACGAATGATAAAACTTCAAGGTATGGCAGGGCAGCTTACAAAAGTCATTCTTATGGGTGGTATATCTACAGTGATTTGGGGAGCAATGTTTGGCGGTTGGTTTGGTATAGAGTTAAAGCCTTTACTGTTCTCACCAATGAAAGAACCCATAAAGATGCTCATTTTATGCTATATTTTAGGGACATTACATATTTTTGTAGGAATGTTTATTAAAATGTATATGCAGATAAAAGTAGGAAAAACTTTTGATGCTATTGTAGACCAGCTATCTTGGGTTGTTATGTTATCAGGTTTGATTTTACTTGTAGCTTTGCCTGACATGTCTATTGGAAAATATTTTGCACTTGCAGGGATGGCGACAATATTATTGTTTGCAGGTAGAGGCGAGATAAGCTTTGTCAAACGCATTTTAGGCGGAGTGACTAGCCTTTATGGAGCAACAAGCTATTTGAGCGATGTACTTAGCTATTCAAGGTTATTTGCACTAGGATTAGCTACAGGCGTTATTGCAATGGTTATCAATACTATTGCGAGTATGATTTGGCAAGCTGGTATTATCGGACAAATTGCAGCGATAGCAGTTTTGCTTGTTGGACATACTTTCAATATAGCGATAAATGTTTTGGGTGCGTATGTGCATACTAGCAGATTGCAATTTATTGAGTTTTTCAGTAAGTTTTATGAACCTGGTGGTAAAGAGTTTAGACCACTGGCGTTTAGAACAAAATATGTCAATATAACAAAATAAACATATATTTTAAAGGAGGCTTTTTATACTATGGCTATAGAATTTACAACGGGAACATCTTTGGCAGTGGCGGGATCTGCTATTGCAGCATTGTTTGCAGGTTGCGGTTCGGCGATTGGTGTTGGAATAGCAGGTCAAGCTGCGGCAGGGGTTGTATCGGAAGACCCTGAAAAATTTGGTTCTACACTAGTTTTGCAAGCACTACCTGGAACACAAGGAATTTATGGGCTACTAATCTCTTTTATAATATTATTAAACATCGGCTTGATCGGTGGCGATGTTAAAGCGCTAAGCTTAGAACAAGGAATGTCGTTGTTTTATGCTGGACTGCCAATAGGGATTGTTGGTTTAATCTCTGGCATATACCAAGGCAAAGTAAGTGCGGCAGGTATTTATTTGTGTGCTCGTCGTCCGGAGGAAACAGGGAAAGGTATTATTTTCTCCGCGATGGTTGAAACATATGCAGTTTTAGCACTTTTGATTTCCTTCCTTATGATTAACGGCGTGAAACTTTAATAAGGAGGGCTGTTTATGTCCGTAGATAATATTGTAAACAAGATTTTAAAAGATGCTGAACAAAAAGCTAATCAAAATATGCTTTTAACTGAGCAAAAAGCACAAGAAGCTAAAGATAAAACACTTGCTAAAGCACAGAATCAAGCACAAGAAATTTTACAAAAAGCTGATTTTGATGTCCAAGAAGTGCAAAAAAGACAAAATCTTATTGCAGAATTGGAAAATAGAAAACGCACTTTGGCGGTAAAACGTGAGATGCTAGATAAAGTATTTAATCTAGCTCAAGAAAAATTATCAAAATTGCCAGAAGATAAATGGCAAGCACTGATAACAAAACACGTTCTTATAGGCTGTCAGACTGGTCGCGAAAAACTATGTGTTCCTAGTGTAGATAAAGAAAAGTATACAGGCTATTTTTTGTCAAAATTAAATGACGCGTTAAAAGCAGCTGGCAAAGACGGTATGCTTACACTTTTAGATAAGCAAGCTGACTTTGACGGTGGCGTTGTCGTTGTTGGACAAGACAGTGATTATGATGCTTCTTTTTCAGCAATGATAAATAACATAAGGTCTGAGTGTGAGAAAATAGCCGCAGATATGTTGTTTGATGCGGAGGTGTAATAATTATGCCGCAAACAAGCTACCAATATGCGATTGGTCGTATAAAAGCTTTAGAGAACAAAATTCTTGATAGCTACAAACTTAAAAAAATTGCTTTGGCAGAATTTGCAGACTTTTTTAAACTGTTGCAAGAATTTGGCTACGGTGGTGGCAATATTGAGCAACATGATTTAGAAAAATTGGCTAAAAAAGAGCTTGATTTAGCTAAAAGCACAGTGTGGGAAATAACACCAGAACCAGAGATAACAAAATTGTTTTTTCTTTCTGTTGATGCGCATAATTTAAAAGTGTTATTTAAAGCACGCATCTTGGCTACATCTGCTGATGAACTACTCGAGAGTGGTGGAGTGTTTCCTATAGAGACTTTGATTAAATGCGTCAGTGATAAAAGCTACTTTTTTCTCCCTGAAGCAATAAAGATGGCACTAGAGGATTTGGAGAAAAATCTTTTGCGTAACTCAACTCCTCGCTATATAAGTAGTGCTATCGATAAAGCAATATTTAATCACATAAAACAAGTATTAAAAGAAAAGCCGGATTTATACGCTATAGAGTATTTTGGCATTATGGCTGATTTGACTAATGTGCGTACACTCATAAGAGCGAGAATTTTAAAGTGGGAAGCGGATGTGTTTTCTACACTTATTGTTACTTGTGGCAGTATTGAAAAGCAGGATTTATTGGCAGCATTTTCATTGCCTGATGAGCAGCTGGCTTTTTATCTCAATAAGGGCGCTTACAGTAATGTTGTTTTTGCGACAATTGAAGAATACACAAAAACAAATGATGTAACGGCACTGGAAAAGGCTGTTGACAAAGCATTGATGCAATTTGCCAAAAAGCAAAAAAACAATACCAGTTGCGTTGCGCCAGTAGTTGGTTTCCTTCTGGCAAAAACTGCCGAAGCTAAAGCGCTCCATAGTATCTTTGCCGCAAAAAAAATAGGCAAAGAGCCTGAATTACCAGAACTTTATATGTAAGGATGGCAAAGAAATGAAAAATAAAATAGCAGTAGTTGGCGATAAAGATTCGGTTATGTTATTTAAAGCAGTAGGATTGGATGTCAAAGATGTTCAAACAGCTAGTCAAGCACAAAAAGCAATACATACTTTGGCACAAGAAGGATACGCCGTTATTTATATAACAGAAGATTTTGCACAAAAGGCACAAGAGGCAATTTCTTTATATGATAACCAGCCTTTTCCGGCAATAATCCCAATACCCGATAAAGACGGAATAAAGGGAATTGGCTTACAAGGAATCAAAAAGAATGTTGAAAAGGCAGTAGGAGCGGACATACTATTTGGGGAAGGAAGGTAAGAGCTACTGATGGAAGGAAGAATTATAAAAGTTTCCGGACCACTTATAGTTGCCGATGGCATGGCTGATGCACAGATGTATGACGTTGTGTACGTGAGCGATAAAAGGCTGATCGGTGAGATTATAGAGTTAAGAGGCGATAGAGCTTCTATTCAAGTTTACGAAGAAACAGCAGGTCTTGGTCCTGGTGAGCCTGTATATCCAAGTGGTGCACCATTATCTGTTGATTTAGCGCCAGGGCTTATGGAAGGTATTTTTGATGGTATTCAAAGACCGCTAAATGTTATTCGTGAAGTAGCAGGTGATCGTATAACACGTGGTATTGATGTGCCAAAATTAAATCGTGAACGTAAATGGGATTTTTTGCCAAGTGCTAAAGTGGGCGATGAACTTGTTGCGGGCGATGTTGTTGGCACAGTTCAAGAAACTCCTGCGGTTGTACATAAAATAATGGTTCCGCCAAATGTATCAGGAACTTTAGAGTGGATACATAGCGGACAGGCAACAATTGTTGAACCTATTTACAAAATAAAAACTAAAGACGGTAAAGTTTTGCAAATGCAGATGCTTCAACGTTGGCCTGTACGTCGTGGCAGACCTTTCGCTGAAAAACTACCGCCTAATGAGCCTATGATAACAGGGCAAAGGGTTGTTGACGCTTTGTTTCCTATTGCTAAAGGCGGTGTTGCTGCGGTTCCAGGTCCGTTTGGTTCTGGTAAAACAGTTATTCAACATCAATTGGCTAAATGGGCTGACGCTGATATAGTTGTTTATGTTGGTTGTGGTGAGCGTGGTAACGAAATGACAGACGTTTTGATGGAGTTTCCTGAACTTGAAGATCCAAGAACAGGTCTTTCCTTGATGAAACGTACTGTTTTAATAGCCAATACTTCTGATATGCCTGTTGCGGCTCGTGAGGCATCCATTTATACAGGAATTACAATAGCAGAATATTTCCGTGATATGGGCTATAAAATTGCTATTATGGCTGACTCTACTTCCCGTTGGGCAGAAGCACTTCGCGAAATGTCTGGACGACTAGAAGAGATGCCCGGTGAAGAAGGTTATCCAGCTTATTTGGCTTCACGTCTGGCAGAATTCTATGAAAGAGCAGGGATTGTAAAGTGCATAGGCTCTGATAAAAGAATTGGCGCAGTATCAGCTATTGGTGCGGTATCACCACCTGGTGGCGATATATCTGAACCTGTATCGCAAGCTACACTTCGTATGGTAAAAGTTTTTTGGTGTCTGAGTGCAAGTTTAGCTTATCGCAGGCATTTTCCTGCTATTGATTGGCTACAAAGCTATTCTCTATATTCGGATAGATTAAAAGAGTATTTTAATAGTCATGTTGCTCCTGACTGGAGCGATTTGGTTTCAAGTTGCATGAGCATTTTGCAGGAAGAAGCAGAACTTGAAGAAATAGTTCGCTTGGTTGGTATTGATGCACTAGGACCGAAAGAGCGCTTGACTTTAGAATGTGCCAGATGTATTCGTGAAGACTTTTTACATCAAAATTCATTCCACGAAGTAGATACTTATGCTTCGCTTGAAAAACAATATGGAATGCTCAAGATGATTATTTCTTGGTATGAAAAAGGTTTGGCAGCGTTAGCTCAACATGTATATTTTATGAAAATAATTAAAATGCAAATATTAGAAGCAATAGGTCGTGCTAAATATATAGAAGAAAAAGATTGCAAAGAACGCTTTGCCCAAATATTTAGCCAGATGGATAAAGAATATTTGTCTTTGACAGAAGGAGGCGGCGAGAATGCGTAAAGACTATAAAACAATTCGCGAAGTCGTCGGACCTTTGATGGTTGTAGAGAAGGTTGAAGGCGTAAAGTATGATGAACTGGTAGAAATATATCAAGAAAATGGTCAAGTACGTGCTGGAAAAGTGCTTATGGTTGACGGCGACAGAGCTGTTGTACAATTATTTGAAGGTGCACAAGGGCTACAAATATCAACATCTAAAGCACGCTTTTTAGGACACGGAATGAGACTTGGCGTGGCGCCAGAGATTGTCGGACGTATGTTTAGTGGCGTTGGTAAACCGATCGACGGTGGTGCAGAAATCATCACAAATGAGTATCATGACATAAACGGAACACCGCTAAATCCTGCGGCAAGAGATTATCCAGCTGAATTTATTCAAACAGGAATATCAGCAATTGATGGACTAAACACACTTGTTCGCGGACAAAAATTACCCGTTTTTTCCGGCTCTGGGTTGCCACATCCATATTTGGCAGCACAGATTGCCCGTCAAGCGAGAGTGCGTGGTACGGGTGAAGGATTTGCTGTTGTGTTTGCCGCTGTCGGTATAACATTTGAAGAAGCAGACTTTTTCATGAATGAATTTAGACGTACGGGCGCGCTTGATCGTGCAGTATTGTTTATAAATTTAGCTAATGACCCAGCAGTTGAACGTATAGCAACACCGCGTATGGCGATTACTGCAGCAGAGTATTTAGCTTATGAGCTAGGAATGCACGTTTTGGTTGTAATGACTGACATTACAAATTATGCTGATGCTTTAAGAGAAATATCTGCGGCACGTAAAGAAGTTCCTGGTCGCCGTGGTTATCCTGGTTATTTATATACAGACTTGGCAACTATTTATGAAAGAGCTGGTCGTATCAAAGATAAAAAAGGCTCAATAACACAAATCCCTATTTTATCAATGCCTGAAGATGATAAGACACACCCTATACCTGACCTTACAGGCTATATAACAGAAGGACAAATAATATTATCTCGTGAGCTTTATCGTAAAGGTTTGACTCCACCTGTTGACGTTTTACCTAGTCTGTCTCGTTTAAAAGATAAAGGTATAGGCAAAGGAAAGACAAGAGAAGATCATGCCGATACAATGAACCAGCTTTTTGCAGCATACGCTCGCGGCAAAGAAGCCAAAGAATTAGCTACAATTTTGGGCGAATCAGCTTTATCTGATGTGGATAAGTTGTATGCTAAATTTGCCGATTGCTTTGAAAAAGACTATGTATCACAAGGCTATGAAACCAACCGTACAATAGAAGAAACATTAGATCTAGGCTGGCAACTTTTGGCGATACTTCCAAAATCAGAATTAAAACGTGTAAGAGATGAGTATCTTGAAAGGTATTATCCTGCTGATAGTAAGTATAAGGAGGGTTAAAAATGGCTATAAGAGTTAACCCGACTCGTATGGAACTAACTCGCCTGAAACGTCGCTTAAAGACGGCAGTGCGTGGGCACAAGCTTTTGAAAGATAAACGTGATGAAATGGTTAGACAGTTTATCATTTTTATCAGGCGCAATCATCAGATACGGTTGCAGGTAGAGCAAGCATTAATGCAAGCAATGAATAAATTTTCTTATGCTAAATCTGCTATGGGTTCGGCAAGCGTAATGGAAGCATTGTTTTATCCGGCAAGGCAGGCTGCTTTTGATGTTGCTAAACGCAATGTTATGAGCGTTGATGTGCCTAAGATAACCTATATAGAAAAAGAAGAAAAAATAGATTTGCCATATGGCTTTGTCTATACATCAAGTGAGCTGGATAGTTCGGTAATGGATTTAGCAGCGCTTTTGCCACTTCTAGTTGAACTTGCAGAAGTAGAAAAAACTTGCAACCTTTTGGCGAGTGAAATTGAAAAAACTCGCAGGCGTGTTAATGCGCTTGAATATGTAATGATTCCTCAGATGCAAAGTACAATTAAATTTATCTCTATGAAGCTTGAAGAAAACGATAGAGCAAGTTTAGTTAGACTTATGAAAGCTAAAGAAATAATTATGCAAGCATAAAAGATTACCATCGCTTTTTAGCGATGGTAATTTTAATTATTTATTTAAAAACCTTTTTATTGGATGCAAAAATCTGATATAATAATAAAGATACAGAAAAATTTTTTTGAGGCAACTGTGGATATAGTACTCGCATCGACATCACCTAGGAGAAAAGAGCTTTTAGAGCATATAGGACTTGATTTTTCTCTTTGTAAAAGTAGTTTTAAAGAAATTAGTAAAACTACTTTAAAACCTAAAAAATTAGCTTTAAAAAATGCTATTGGTAAAGCTAAATTTGCTTTGGCTAAAAAGGGGCAAATAGTCATTGCCGCCGATACAATAGTTGTTGCTAAAAAAGAAATTTTAGGTAAACCTAAAGACAAAGACCATGCTGTGCAAATGCTAAAAAAACTATCGGGGAAAAAACATTTTGTTTATACTGCGGTATGTGTCAAAAAAGATGATAAAATTTTCTCAAAAGTAGAAAAAACTACTGTAAAAATGAGAAAATTGCATGATAAAGAAATTTTAGAGTATGTAAAAACTAAAGAGCCGCTAGATAAGGCAGGTGCATATGCTATACAAGGAAAAGGTTCTTTGTTTGTCAAAAGAATTTGTGGATGTTATTTTAATGTAGTTGGGTTACCGTTATTTTGTTTACTAAATCTATTAAAAAAAGTAGGGGTAGAGCTTGAATATCAAAAATATGCCGCAAGATGACAGACCGCGTGAGAAACTGCTTGAAAAAGGAGCGTTTGCGCTTAGTAATGCGGAACTTATTGCTATTTTGCTAAGAACTGGTAGCAAAAACTGCTCAGCACTTGATATCGCAAGAAATCTTGTTGATACTAAAGAAAAGCTTTTTGCATTAAGAAGTATAAAGCCTGCAGTATTAGCAAGACAAAAAGGCATAGGAATGGCAAAAGCCGTTACTATTGTTGCAGCATTAGAGCTTGGCAGGCGATTGGTGGCACAGTCGGCAAAAGAAAAACAGAAGATAAATTCTACTGGCGATATTGTCGAAGTACTGATACCGTATTTAAAGCATGAACAACAAGAAATTTTTATGGCATTATTTTTAGATGTCAAAAGGCAGCTAATTGGAGTAGAAAAAATAGCTCAAGGTACATTAAGCAAAGTTAGTGTAACACTAAGAGATATTTTTTCTGCGGCAATACTTAGTAATGCTGTTGGAATAATTGTTGCACACAATCATCCGTCAGGTGATTGTAAACCAAGTGAAGATGATAAAGAACTTACCAATGCACTTATAAAAGCAGGTAAAGTTATGGATATACCTTTGCTCGATCATGTAATTATTGGTGATGGCAATTATTATAGTTTTTTAGAACAAGATTTGATTTAAGGAGGATTTAAAATGTTTGGTTTTTTCAATTCATTTCCTAGGGATATGGGGATAGATTTAGGTACAGCTAATACTTTGGTGTTTGTCAAAGGGCGAGGTATTATAGTTCGTGAACCATCTGTTGTCGCTATACAAAAAGACACCGGTGAGCTTTTGGCTGTTGGCGAAGAAGCAAAAGAGATGATTGGTAGGACTCCTAGTAATATTGTAGCAATTCGTCCGATGAAAGATGGGGTTATTGCTGATTTTGATGTTACATCATCAATGCTTAAATATTTTATAAAAAAAGTAATAGGAAAAAATTCTTTTATTCGCCCCCGCGTAGTTGTTGGCGTGCCCTCTGGTGTTACAGAGGTTGAAAAACGTGCTGTTATTGATGCTACAATTCAAGCAGGCGCAAGAGAAGCTTATTTAATAGAAGAACCAATGGCTGCCGCTATTGGTGCCGGTCTTCCTGTACAAGAACCTACAGGCAATATGGTGGTTGACATTGGTGGTGGAACAACAGAGGTAGCTGTAATTTCATTGGGCGGGATTGTTTCTAGCCGTTCTATTCGCATTGGTGGCGATGAAATGGATGAGGCTATTGTATATTATATAAAGAAAAACTATAACCTTCTTATTGGTGAGAGAACTGCTGAGGAGGTAAAAATTAATGTTGGCTCAGCTATTGCACCACAAAATGACGAAAAATATGAAATTCGTGGTCGTGATTTAGTTACAGGTTTGCCTAAAACAATAGTTGTTACAGGCGAACAGATTCAACAGGCTCTAAGTGAACCTATATCAGGAATTATTGATGCGGTAAAAAGCACCTTAGAGCGTACTCCGCCAGAACTTGCAGCAGATATTATGGATAGAGGGATTGTCATGACTGGTGGGTCGTCTATGTTAAGAAGATTAGATAAACTTTTGAGTCTTGAAACAGGCATGCCTGTATATTTATCAGAAGATGCTTTATCTTGTGTTGCTATTGGTACTGGCAAGGCAGTAGAGAATGTAGATGTTTACAAAAAAGGATTTATTGCCTCGAGACGCAGTTAATTTAAGGAGATAATTATACATGCGTGATTTTTTTACTAAAAAAAATCTTGTTTTGATGATAGTGCTTTTCCTAGTATCGATTGCAGCTATTGCTGCAGCAGGTGGAAAGTATGATTTCCCATTTACTAAAAGAGTTTTAAATGTAGTAATAATGCCAATAAATTCTTTTTTCAACAATATTGCTTTAGCTACTAGCAAAACAACAAATTTTGTGGGCTCTTTGCTATATACTTATGAAGAAAATCAGGCTTTGAAAAAAGAAATATCTATATTAAAGCAAGATCAAATTCAGGCTAAAGAGGCTTTTGCGGAGAATATAAGACTTCGTGAACTTTTAAATTATAAACAAAGCCAATCTAAATATATTTTGCTTACAGCAAAAGTAGTAGGATTTAATCCTAGTGGTATAGATGGCAGTATTGTTATTGACAAGGGAAAAAACGATGGTGTTAGCAAGGATATGGCTATAATTACAATAGATGGTCTTGTTGGTACAGTAGTAGAACCTTATAAATATTCTTCAAGAGTGCAACTTATATTGCATCCTAAAATAGCAGTTGGCGGAATAGTGCAAAGACCAGATTCGAGAACAGCAGGTATAGTTCAAGGCGATGCAAGTAATCCTTATATGCCTAATATGATTAATTTACCAAGAGATGCAGATATTATTGCAGATGATATTATAATAACATCAGGATTTGGTGGTATTTATCCTAAAGGGATTGCTATTGGTAAAGTAGCATCTGTAGCTAATGCTGAAGGTGGGCTACTAAAATATGCAATAATAAAGCCAGCAGTTGATTTTAATAGACTAGAAGAAGTTTTTGTCATTACAAATACCAATACCTATAAAGAGCAAGAAACAAGCACTCAAGAAAAGGTAGGAATAAGAAAGTGAGTTTTATAGCATCGTGGATTTTTGCTGTTTTACTTGTAGTGTCATTGCAAAGTACAGCTACACATTACATGTCTTTTTATGGTATTAGACTTGATCTTGTAATGGTTTTTGTTGTTTTCACTGGTGCTTTTTATGGTAAAAAATATGGTTTGATGATAGGATTTTTTTGTGGTTTGATAGTAGATTTACTAAATATGGGACTGTTTGGTTTTCATATATTTTATTTTTTGACAATAGGCTATTTTTCAGGGTTATTGCAAAAAAAATTTTTTGAAGACAATTATATTATGCCATTTTTACTTGTTGGAATATTTACTTTTGCTGGTCAACTTATTTGGTACATTTGTCTTTTGCTTGCAAGCTATAATTTGACCAATTTTTCAATGATAATTTTTACCATTTTCGTGAAAGTTTTATTTAATACTATTATTACTTTGCCAATATTTTTCTTGTTTGAAAAAGCCAAGAAAATTTTTGGCTAAATACTTGTTGTCTAGGAGGTACACTTGATGTTAACAAAAAAATACGCGTACCGCTTTGAGATAGCAAGTATAATCTGTATGACAATTTTTTTTGTTCTAATAAGTAGAGTAGCTTATTTGCAGCTTTATCAAGGTGATTATTACAAAAAACAGGCGGATGGCAATAGAATAAGACTTACTCCGATAATGGCACCGCGCGGAATTTTTTATGATCGTAATGGTACTCCACTCGTAAATAATAGACCGGGATTTGCTGTTGTCGTAAATACAAAAGATAAAACTTTTACTCCAGCAATAGCGGCAAAACTTGCTGAGATTTTGCAAATACCTGTTGATGATATTTTGCAAAAAACCAGTAAAAATAATGATAGCTTTGAACATACTGTAATAAAATCAGATTTAACACCAGAGATGGTAACAAAGATAGAAGAGCGGCGCAGTGATTTACCAGGCGTTATGATTTCTATACAGCCACTTCGGACATATTTATTTAATGAATTAGCCGTACATGCTATGGGGTATGTTGGCGAAATAAGTGAAAATGAATTAAATAATTTAAAAGATAAAGGCTATAAACAGGGTAACATAATTGGGAAAATGGGTTTAGAGAGATATTATGATAGTGTTTTGCGTGGTCAAGACGGTGCAAACAGGGTAGAAGTTGATGTATCTGGAAAAATCGTACAAGAAATTGGTCGCAAACAACCACTTCCCGGTGACAATATATATTTGACCATCGATTTACAATTGCAACAAGCCGCTGAAAAAGCGGTTGATGAACATTTACAATGGCTTAGGCAGTATGGTTCAAGTCCTAAAGCATATGCAGCAAGTGTTGTTGTAATTGATCCTAGAACAGGTGCCATTTTAGCAATGGTAAGTAGACCTGCGTTTAATCCTAATAGTTTTGTCTCTGGCATATCTTACAAAGAGTGGACAGCAATAAGCCAAAATCCATACAATCCTATGGATAATAAAGCTATAAGCGGAACATATCCACCAGGGTCTACATTTAAAATGGTAACAGGAGCTGCAGCACTAGAACTTAAAAAAGTTACACCAGAAGAGAAGATTTTTGATGCTGGGCACCACTGGGCGGTACCACAAAAAGGGAATTCTGGCGGTGGGGCACTGGGTTGGATTGATTTTAACGAAGCATTAGCTAAATCAGATAATGTCTATTTTTATGAGATGGGCTATCGACTGGGTGTAGACAATATTGAAAAATATGCTTATTTATTTGGTTATGGTAAACCAACGGGAATAAATTTGTTTGGCGAATCTGAAGGTATTGTTGCAAGTGTTGCTTACAAACGAAAGGTTTTTGATGAAGATTGGTATTTAGCAGAAACTTTTGATGCAGCGATTGGTCAGGGCTTTCAACTAGCGACACCGCTTCAAATGGCTGTTAGTATTGCAGCTATTGCTAATGGAGGAATCCGCTATCAACCGTATCTTGTAAGTAAAATTGTTTCAGATACGGGCGAGTTGGTAGAAATTTTTCAACCCAAAGAAGTTGGTAGATTACCATTGTCAGAGAAAAATATGCAGCTGATAAGAGCAGCTCTGCGCAATGTTGCTCAAGAGGGTGGTTCGGCTGGACAACTTGCAGGATTTGCTGTTCCTATAGCGGGCAAAACAGGAACATCAGAAATTGCGCAAAGTTATGACCACGGTTTATTTGTTGCTTACGCACCGGTAGATAATCCGGATATTGCAGTGGCTGTTTTGGTTGAACAAGGAGGTTTTGGCTCTGTTGCAGCTGTGCCTATCGCAAGGAAAATTTTCGAGAAACATTTTAATATAGATGTTAAAAGATAAATGAAAAATAAAAAGGTGGTATGATGATGTTGGATGATATCATTTTAAAAGGCGATAAAGATGGATTACTTTTATTTGTAAAAGTAGATAAACCGTTTGATGATATAATAGAGGCTCTAAAAACAAAGCTAGAAGGCTCAATAGAGTTTTTTGCTAAATCATCAAATCCACCAATAATTCGTTATAAAGGGATGAGAAAATTAACTAATTTTGAAAATGAAATTTTCTCTAAAATATTAAGTGCGTATGGTCTGACATATGAAAACTGTTTTGTACCTGCTGATAAAGTGCAAATTTCAGCACCCAAAAAACCTAATTTAATTACTAATTTGCCGGACCCTAAAATACTTGATTACTGTGAAAAAAGTGCTTTGACAATCTACCGTACTGTTCGTGGTGGTCAAGAGATAAAATATGATGGCTCAATTATCATTATTGGCGATGTGAATCCTTCAGCCTGTGTTATGGCAGAAAATGATATTTTTGTTGTAGGTTCTAATCGCGGAGTTTTGCACGCAGGAATGAATGGCGATAAAAAATCTGTTATAATGGCAGGCAATTTTAGTGGTGGACAAATAAGAATAGCAGATCTTATTGTAAGTGTTCATCAAGAATCTTTAGCTTCTTGTGGTCCTGAGGTTGCTATGGTAAAAGAAAATCAGATTATAATATCTACAATGCGACGTTAAGGAAGGTGATGGAGATGGGTGAAGTAATAGTTGTAACATCAGGAAAAGGCGGCGTAGGAAAAACAACAACAACAGCAAATTTAGGTACGAGTTTTGCTATTTTAGGCAAAAAAACTATTTTAGTTGATGCTGACATTGGACTACGTAACCTAGATGTTGTTTTAGGGCTGGAAAACAGGATAGTTTTTGATCTTGTTGATGTTATAGAAGAAAAATGTCAGTTGGAACAAGCTATAATTAAAGATAAACGTTTTGAAAACTTGCATCTTTTACCTGCCGCTCAGACTAAAGATAAAACGGCAATAACTCCTGAACAAATGGGAGCACTATGCAAAGAGCTTTTAAATGATTTTGATTACGTTATTGTCGATTGCCCTGCGGGAATTGAACGAGGATTTAAAAATGCTATAGCTGGTGCAGATAGAGCGCTTGTTGTCACAACACCTGAGATATCCGCTGTACGCGATGCTGATAGAGTTATCGGTGTATTAGAAGCACATGGCAAACAAGATCCACTTCTTATTATAAATCGCTTGCGCCCGCATATGATTCAAAAGGGGGATATGATGAGTATAGAAGATATTGTCGACATTTTATCTATTAAACTTTTAGGAATCATCCCAGAAGATGAATATATTGTAGTATCGACAAATAGAGGTGAGCCAGCGGTTGCTAACCCTACTTCTATTGCTGGGCAAGCTTATGGAAATATTGCCAAAAGAATTATGGGAGAAGTAGTTCCGATAATGGATTTTAGACCGAAGCAGACATTTTTAGATAAAATCAAAAAAATGCTTGGATTAAAATAATCTATGTTAATATCTACTAAAATTAAAAATAAATCAATGTGGATTTTTACTTATGTTTGATAAAAAATTTTTAAAGAATTTGGATTTTACCCTTATCATAGCAGTTGTACTGCTAAATATTATAGGTTTGGTTATGATAGCCAGCGCTACGTACACCAAAAATCAATCTATTGTTAATAGCTGGTATTTGCAGCGGCAAACATTATTTTTACTTTTCAATGTTTTTATAGTAGTTTTCTCGTTGCGATTTGATTATAAACAATTTGAACGTATAGCAATGCCTTTATATTGGTTTAACCTTTTAATGCTTTTAGCAGTAATGTTTGTGGGACAAACGGCTCTTGGGGCACAGCGTTGGATACAAATAGGTCCTATTAGCTTTCAACCTAGTGAATTTTCTAAACTCATAATGATAATAGTTATGGCAAAAGCAATTGATGAACGCAAAGATGATTTCACAAGTATATGGGATGCACTTCCGATTTTTGGAATAATGTTTATCCCTTTTTTACTTATTTTAAAACAACCTGATTTAGGGACATCACTTGTTTTTATTGCTGTAATTTTAGCAATGCTTTTTATAGCAGGTATTCCTGCTAAACTATATTATTATCTAACAGTCGCTGGAGTTTTTCTAGCGCCTGTATTTTGGTATCTTTTAAAAGACTACCAAAAACAACGAATACTGGTATTTCTAGATCCTGAAAAAGACCCATATGGCTCAGGATACCATATTATTCAATCAAAAATAGCAGTGGGTTCTGGAATGGTAAGCGGTAAGGGCTTATTTGCAGGTACGCAGAGCCAACTTAATTTCTTGCCAGAAAATCATACTGATTTTATTTTTGCAGTAATAGGCGAAGAACTAGGATTTTTAGGAATTTTAATAGTGTTACTTTTATATGCAATAATTATATATCGCGGCATAAAAATAGCAACAGAAGCCAAAGATGATTTTGGAGCACTTCTTGCTATAGGAATTGTCGCAATGCTTGTTTTCCAGATTTTGGTTAATATTGGTATGACAACAGGCATTATGCCTGTGACAGGAATACCGCTACCTTTTTTAAGTTATGGCGTAAGTTCGCTTACTACAAATATGATTTGCATAGCACTACTTTTAAACATTCACATGCGGCATAAAACATTGTTTTTTTAATAATTTATCAATAAATCGGGGGCATAATGACAGATAATACAAAATTACTTTACCAGGTACAAAGACCTGGTCGTTATACAGGTTGTGAATTTAATTCGATAGTTAAAGACCCTGCCAGAGTAAAAGTTTCTTTTGCTCTGGCTTTTCCTGATGTTTATGAAGTTGGAATGAGTTATCTTGGTTTTAAGATTTTATATCATATTTTAAACAAAGTATCTTGGGTACAAGCCGAAAGAGCATATGCTCCTTGGGTGGATATGGAAGAACTTTTAAGAAAAAATAATTTGCCTTTATCTTCTTTAGAAACAAACAAACCATTAAAAGATTTTGATTTCGTTGGTTTTACTTTGCAATATGAACTGACTTATAGCAATATTATAAATATGCTTGATTTAGGTAAAATACCAGTTATGGCTAAAGATAGAACAGTAGACCATCCGTTTATTGTTGGCGGTGGTCCGTGTGTTTATAATCCAGAACCATTGGCAGACTTTTTTGATTTTTTTATTGTTGGTGAAGGCGAAGAAGTTTTGCTGGAACTTGTAAATTGCTATGAAAAATGGCACGAGAACAAAACTGATCGTTTGGATTTTTTAAAGCAAATAGTTAATATAGATGGTATATATGTGCCAAGTTTTTATCAGCCCAACTATAATGAAAATAGCATTTTTATAGGTATTGAAAAACTAGAACCTACAGCACCAGATTGTGTAAATAAACGTATAGTTAAAGATATAAATAATATTGATTATCCAACTTCACCTATAGTGCCATTTAATGAGATAATTCACGATAGAATAATGCTTGAAGTATTTCGTGGCTGTACGAAAGGATGTCGTTTTTGTCAAGCGGGCATTGTTTACAGACCTGTAAGAGAGAGAACACCAGATAAGTTAAAACAACTATCAAGAGAATTGGTTGATAACACTGGTTATGATGAAATATCTTTAGTATCATTGAGTACAGCAGATTATTCATGTCTTGATTTTTTACTTGATGGACTAGTTGAAGATATGAAAAAAGAACGCGTCAGTGTGTCTTTGCCTTCTCTACGAATAGATAGTTTTGGTATTAAGCTTGCTCAAAAAGTACAACAAGTGAGAAAAAGTAGCCTAACTTTTGCGCCTGAGGCGGGTACACAAAGATTGCGTGATGTGATAAATAAAAATGTTAGTGAAAACAACTTGTTCGAGGCTGCAAAAGCAGCATTTTCAGCAGGCTGGAACAGCTTAAAACTTTATTTTATGATTGGACTGCCAACAGAGACAGACGAAGATATTAAAGGTATAGCTGATTTAGCTCAAAAGGTTATAGATTGTTATAAACAAACAACAGGTAGAAAAGACTGCCAAATAACTGTTAGCGTATCTTCTTTTGTACCCAAAGCGTGGACCGCTTTTCAGTGGTCGTCACAAAATGACATTCAGCAATTGCGCGAAAAACAGTTTTTATTAAAATCATTTATTGCAAACAATAAGAAAATAAAGTATCAATATCACGATGCTAAAACAAGTGTTTTAGAAGGAGTTTTTGCTCGTGGTGACAGAAGGCTTGGCAAGGTTATTTATACGGCTTGGCAAAATGGCGCAAAATTCGACGGATGGTCTGAACACTTTAAATATGATATTTGGCAAAATGCTTTACAAGAGTGCAATCTTAGTTTTGAACAATTTGCAGGCAGAATTCGTGATAAAAAGGAAAAATTTGCGTGGGATCATGTTTGTCCTGCTGTGAGCAAAGATTTTTTATGGCAAGAATACAAAATGGCACTTCAAGAACAGACAACTTGTGATTGTAGGCGAGATGTTTGCACCGGTTGCGGAGTTTGCCAAGTTTTGGATTGCCAGGTAATCGACTACAGTCAAAAGGCGGTGCCTGATGAAGCTTAGAGTAAAAATTACTAAACAAGGTAATGTTCGTTTTATTTCACATTTAGAGTATTCAAAAACAATAATGAGAGCTTTAAAAAGAGCAAAATTGCCTGTAGCTTATTCGCAGGGTTTTAATCCGCATATGAAAATATCCTTAGCATCAGCGCTTGGACTTGGTATTTCTAGTATTGGCGAATACTTAGATGTAGAACTTACAGAGCCTGTATGTCCACAAAAAGCTATGCAAACCTTAAATGATAATCTACCACCTAGCATAAGAATATTACAAGCAGTTATGATAGAAAAGCAAGGCAGTAAAAAACTTATGGCAATGCTTACGAGTGCCAGTTACAAAATTGTTTTAGATGATGTAAAACAAGATAAAATTATCCAAGCAATAGATAAATACAATAGCTCGGCAGAAGTACTGTTTGTTAAAAAAACAGCACCCAACAAAAAACAAAAACAAATTGATTTAAAATATTATGTAACAAAAATAGACTATAATTTGCTAGAGGGCAATATAGAACTGTATTTTGATAGCAAGATTTTCCCTGAAGGTACAATAAAGCCGCAAGATATTTTGCAAGCATTACAAGAGAATAGTCATCTTGATGTAGATGTTCAAGCATCTGAGATAACAAGGCTGGATTTGTATACAGGCGACAGAGAGAAGTTTTTATAATCATCTGGAGAGCAATTGATGAAAAATAAAATTATTATTGATTTTACGCCAGAGCAAATAAGTATGGCGGTAATAATGAATGATTGTTTAACAGAATACTCTATAGAACGCAACAATAACGAACATATTGTTGGTAGTATTTTTAAAGGGCGGGTAAAGAATGTCTTAAAAGGTATTCAAGCTGCTTTTATTGATATTGGCTATGAAAAAAATGTGTTTTTTTATAATAGTGATGATATATCTTTAACTCAGGGTCAAACAATTCTTGTGCAAATAGCTAAAGATGCTATGGGCAGTAAAGGACCTAGAGCAACAAATCAGATTTCTTTAGCTGGACGATATGTAGTCTTTTTACCACAGGAAAACTATGTTGGGATTTCTAAAAATATTAAAGATGAGCAAGAGAAAAATCGTTTAAAAGAGATGGCAAACGAACTAAAACCTCAAAATGGAGGTCTTATTGTTCGTACAGTGGCGTGTAATTGTACAAAAGAAGAACTGAAAAAAGATATTCAGTACCTTGTTGGACTGTGGCAATCTATAAAAGCGCGTGAAAAAATTTGTTCTACACCTTGCTTACTTTATAAAGAAGCAGATCTGCCTATAAGGATAGTCAGAGATTATCTTAGCGAGCAAATAGATGAAATAATTATAAACGATGAACAAATACAACAAAGAATGCAGCAACTTATAGAATTATCTTATCCAAGCTACCAAGGTAAAATAATTTATTATAAACAAAAAGATGATATTTTTTCTTATTATGGTCTAACAAACCAAATGGAAAATATCAATTCCAGACGAGTGAGCATCCCTTGTGGTGGCTATATAGTTTTTGACCATACAGAAGCTTTGAGCGTAATAGATATTAATACAGGCAGCTATAAAGGCGGGGACAATATTGAAGACACAGCTTTTTTAACCAACTCACAAGCAGTGGAAGAAATAGCAAGGCAGCTGCGTCTGCGTGATATTGGCGGTATTATAATAATAGATTTTATTGATATGCAAAAAGAAGAAAATAAAAAAAGAATTTTAGAAAAACTAGAATTGGCTCTTACTGGTGATAAAATGAAACCTCGAGTACTTGGTATAACAAAGCTTGGGCTTGTTGAGATGACAAGAAAAAAATCTAGGCAAAACTCTGCTGGTGCGCATTTTAGTCAATGTATAATGTGTGATGGTAGTGGTTTTATCAAATCACCAGAAGCGGTATCAGTGGAAGTGCGAAGATGTATCCGCCAAGCGACAAGTAAAAAGTTATTATTACAGGCACATCCAAGTATTATCCAATGGTTTTTTAATCATGAAATGAAACAATTGCCTACTGATAAACAAGTTAAACTACAAACAGTAGATACAATGCACCCTAATGTTTTTAATTTACTTGATATGAGTTTATAAAATAATATTTTGACAATAAGTAAAATAAATGATAAACTATTTGAGCGTGGATTTCTCACGCGTCCTTTAACCGCACAAAGAGGTTTGAAATCCTTTATGGTACCGTATTTGGCGAGTCTGATAGTAAAAGGAGGTGTAACACAAATGTATGCGATAATCAAAACAGGTGGTAAACAATATAAAGTTGCTGAAGGCGATAGCCTTGTAATTGAAAAATTAGAAGTTGCTGAAGGCGAAACAGTAGTTTTTGATCAAGTTTTAACTTATGTAAATGAAGCTCAAGTTAAAATAGGTCAACCATTAGTGCAAGGTGCAAATGTTAAAGCAAAAGTTCTAGAGCATGGCAAAGGCGATAAAATACTAGTTTTTAAATACAAAGCAAAATCCAATTACCGTCGTCGTCAAGGTCACAGACAGCCATTTACAAAAGTACAAATAGAAAAAATCGAGGCGTAATGGTTAAAATTGATATATGGTACAATAAAGAAAAAGATGTAGTTGCGTGTAAGCTCTCAGGACATGCAAATTCAGCTAAAAAAGGACAAGATATTGTTTGTGCAGGTATATCTGCTTTAACTCAAACAGCACTCTTAGGACTTATAGAGTATGCAAAAGCTGATGTTGATTATGAGATGAGCGATGGTAATATGCAATTTTCTTTGAAGACCGTGTGTGACAAGACGCAAGCTATTTTGCAGACAATGCTTTTAGGATTGGAGCAAATAGCTAAACAATACGAAAAAAATGTTAAAATAGAGTATCATTGGAGGTGAAAGCCATGTTTAAATTTGATTTACAATTGTTTGCAAGTAAAAAAGGTGTTGGTAGCTCTAAAAACGGTCGTGATAGTATCTCCAAAAGATTGGGTGTTAAAGCTCAACAAGGAGTTGAAGTTACAGCTGGTAGCATACTTGTACGCCAACGTGGCACTAGATTTTTCCCTGGCAAAAATGTTGGTATGGGACGC
Source organism: uncultured Acidaminococcales bacterium (assembly GCA_964551985.1). Taxonomy (GTDB): domain Bacteria; phylum Bacillota; class Negativicutes; order Acidaminococcales; family JAISLQ01; genus CAZKFG01. The sequence continues at coordinate 12,938 of CAZKFG010000017.1, read as the reverse complement.
GACCATACACTTTATGCTATAATACCAGGAAAAGTTGCGATAGAACGCAAAGGTCGTTTTGACCGTCAAATAAGCGTTTATGCTGCTGAATAAAAAATAAACATTAAAAATACTAAAAACTATTTGCATTTTGCAAATAGTTTTTTTGTTTACCAAAATAATTAAATGATTATTTTGATTTAACAATTATTTAGTGCTATTATTTGTTTAAATAGCTTTAGTATTTTAAAAAATACTAACATTTAGCACGTATCAAAAATATTGTTTAAATTAAAAGGAGGGGATAATTATGAAATGTAAAATAGCGGCTGTGCAAATAGCAACAGAAATAGGTGAAGTGCAAAAAAATGTTGCAAAAGCTGTTATGTACACCAAACAGGCTATTAATGAAGGAGCAAAAATTATATGTATGCCAGAGATGTTCAACACAGGCTATTTTTCACACACATCACATGCTGATACCAAATATTTTGACCTTGCTGAACCTGTAACGGGATACACAGTTATGCAATTTCAAAAATTGGCAAAAGAGCATGATGTTGTAATTTTAGTGCCTTTTGTTGAATTGTGTGACCCGGGAGTATTACACAACTCTGTTTGCGTAATTGATGCTGGCGGCGATATAATGGGTACTTATAAAAAAATACATATGCCTTGGTCACATACAGGCTGGGAAAAATTTTATTTTAGACCTGGCTATGAAATACCAATTTTTGAGACGAAATATGCACGATTGGGGACAATTTTATGTTATGACCGTGATTTTCCAGAGCTAGCTAGAACAATCGGCTTGAAAGGTGCACAAATACTATTTATTCCCAATGGAGCGGGAACCGCTTTAAAAGAAACTTGGCGAAGTTTGGTTATGACACGTGCCTATGAAAATCAAATGTTCGTTATGGGCTGTTGTCTTACTGGTGGCACTGATAAAGAGCATCATGAGTTTATGGGTAGCTCAATTTTTTGCAATCCTATGGGTAAAATTGTTCAAGTAATGGAACGAGAAGAAGGAGTTTTAATGGGAGAATTTGACCCAGCGCTTATAGAACAAAGTAGACGTTCACGTTTTATGTATCGTGATAGGCGACCAGAAATGTATACACAAATAGTGGAATTTAAATAGTATATGCAAGAAAAAAGAGTGGTTCATGATATTATGAACCACTCTTTTTATGTCGACTTATCATTATGTTTGACAACTTTTCCGTCTTGATATTCTACTTTATGGGTAGGTGTATGGTCTTGACCAGAGAGAATTTTCTCACAACTTTTTAGAGCATAAGAGAAGTTTTGCCAGTACATTCTTTTTCCTGTCAAAACGAATATACCTGCTTTATGCAAACTTTGATAAACTTCTTCATTTGCTTCTGTGATAATTATGCGAATGTTTTTTTCTTGCAGTTTATTTATAGCTACAGTCAGAGCATCTATTGCTGTCATATCAACAAAAGGAACATGATGAAAGCGAATAATTATAACTTTTAGCTTAGTATGTGTGTAACTTAAAACCTTTTCAAAGTTTTCTATATCGCCGAAGAACAACGGCCCTTCGAGCGAGAAAACTATAAGTCCGTCTGGCATTTTACCTAGATTTTTAATATATGGCTCATAGCTTAATTCTTTGGCACAAAACTGATAAACTACAAGACTTTTTTTCATGCGTTTCATAAAATGAAAAATTGCAAGTATTACGCCTACATTAACTGCCAAAACTAGATCTGTTAAAATAGTCAGCAAAAATGTTACAAAAAATATGACTACATCAGCTCTGGGAGCTTGATTTATCATGTATATGCAACGTTTTATATCGCTCATATTATATGATACTACAAATAAAATCGCTGCCATTGCAGCTAATGGAATGTTTGTGGCAAGAGGTGCGATAAACAAAATTATAAGTACCAAAAATATACTATGAAAAATCCCTGCTAGTGGGCTATTACCACCGTTTTTAATATTTGTAGCAGTTCTTGCGATAGCGCCTGTTGCTGAAATCCCGGCAAATAAAGGGGTAAATATGTTAGCTATGCCTTGACCGATAAGTTCTTGATTAGAACCGTGCTTTGTGCCAATCATGCTGTCTGCAACAACTGCTGATAGTAAAGACTCAATTGCACCTAACATAGCGATTGTAAAGGCAGGTCCTAAAAGCTGCAAACATATATTGACATTAATGTGTGGCAAAGAAAATTCCGGTAGAGTTTGTGGTATGCCGCCAAAAGTACTACCGATTGTAGCAACTCCTTCAAAAGCAAAAATCGATTGTAGCACTGTTGCTAAAATCATTGCAGTGAGTGGGCTTGGGACTTTATTTACAACTTTTATTTTTGGTATTATGATTATTGTTATTAGGCTAATAATAGCAAGAAACAATGTAGCAAGGTGCATTTGTGGGAAAACTTGTAGTAACGCCCAAAATTTTTCATGGAAATGTTCACCACCTGTTTTAGGAAGTCCAAAAAAATATTGCCACTGACCAACCCAAATTATAACGCCGATTCCAGCGGTAAATCCTGTTATGACAGGTAGCGGGATAAACTTTATAACGCTACCAAGTTTTGCTACTCCCATGCAAATGAGGATTACACCACCCATTAAAGTAGCAACTTGTAAACCTGCCATGCCATACTGCGCATTGATGCTGCTTAATAAAACAATAAAAGCACCTGTAGGACCTGCTATTTGAACACGACTACCACCAAAAACAGACACAAAAAAACCTGCAATTATAGCGGTATATAGTCCTTGCTCTGGTTTGGCACCAGATGCTATGGCAAAAGCCATTCCAAGCGGAAGCGCTATAACGCTCACGATTAGTCCGGCGATTAAATTTTTTAAAAAATATTTTTTACTAAATAAGCCCGCCTTTTTGGCTTCTAAAAAAGCAATCATAAATAGTCCCTTTTAAAAAATTAATGTAATACGAAAATGATAAGCAAAATCAAGCTTTTTGTCAATAAAAGAATAAGAATGACTTTGCATATTATTTTAGTGTATAATAAAAAGATGAATCTAACGTTAAGAAAGAGGTAAATAATGTTTATAGATAAAGCAAGAATATTTGTTAAAGCAGGTAATGGCGGAGATGGTATGTCAGGGTTTAGACGGGAAAAATATGTAGCCAGAGGTGGACCTAGTGGTGGTGATGGTGGTCGCGGCGGCAACATAGTTTTGCTTGTTGATGAGAATATAAATACATTGATTGATTTTAGATATAAAAGAAAATTTGAAGCTAAAAACGGTGAACGTGGCGGTATGAGTAATAAATTTGGCTCAAGTGCTGATGATATTATCATAAAAGTTCCAAAAGGAACTATTGTACGCGATGATGAAACGGATTTGTTGTTAGCTGATTTAATTGATGACGGACAAAAGTTTGTAATAGCTAAAGGTGGTCGTGGTGGTCGTGGAAATGCCAAGTTTGCTGATAGTGTCAATAGGGCACCAACTTTTGCCGAAAAAGGCGAACCTGGTGAAAATCGCTGGGTAAGATTAGAATTAAAACTTTTGGCAGATGTTGGACTTGTAGGCTATCCTAGTGTCGGAAAATCAAGTATTATATCTAAAGTTTCGGCCGCAAAACCAGAGATTGCGGCATATCACTTTACAACGACAATGCCTGTTTTGGGGATGGTAAGAGTAGGTGACGAAGAGAGCTTTGTTTTAGCAGATATTCCAGGACTTATTGAAGGTGCTCATCAAGGGGTGGGGCTGGGACATGATTTTTTAAGACATATTGAAAGAACTAAAGTTATCATTCATGTTGTTGATGTATCTGGTATTGAAGGGCGCGATCCGATAGAGGATTTTGAAAGTATAAATCAAGAGCTGTTAATGTATAGCGAAAGATTTGCTCGTAGGGTACAGATTGTTGCGGCAAATAAAATGGATTTACCGCAAGCACAAGATAATATTGATAAATTTACTAAATATGTTAAAGCAAAAGGTTATCAAATTTTTCCTGTAAGTGCAGCAAGTGGTGAAGGATTAAATGATTTAATGCTTAAAGCTTATGAACTTTTGCAAAGCGTTCAACAAGATGATATGGAACAAGTTGCAGTACTGCCAAAAGAAGATGGTAATACTTTTAGCATTTCCAGATTGGATGATGGTAGCTTTGTTGTAAGCGGTAAAAATATCGAAAAACTTGTATCAATGACAAACTTTGATAATGACGAGGCGCTTCGTCGTTTCCAATATATTTGGCGACATATCGGCATAGAGGCAGCACTAAAAGAACGTGGCATTAAAGAAGGTGACAGTGTCGTCATTTGCGATATGGTATTTGATTTTAAAGATTAAAAGGGAGTGTTTTTATGCTCACGAGAAAAACTCTTGGCAGTGCAAAACGTATAGTTGTTAAGGTTGGTACAAGCACGCTTACGGATAAAACAGGCAAGCTTGATTATCATAGAACTGGTTGTCTTGCCAAAGAGCTCACTTTTTTTAGCAAGCAAGGTAAAGACATTGTGCTTGTAACTTCTGCTGCTGTCAGTGCTGGGGTTGAAAGGATGGGTCTTAAGCAAAGACCGAAAACAATTCCCCAAAAGCAAGCGGCAGCAGCTGTAGGTCAAGGTATTTTAATGCATGCTTATGAAAAAAGTTTTGCAGATTATAACCAAATTGTGGCACAAATTTTAATGACAAGAGAAGACTCTGTCAAACGTAAAAATTATATAAATTTACGTAATACTTTTAATTCACTTTTTGCAAGCAGTATTATTCCTATTGTTAATGAAAATGATGCTATAGCGATAGATGAATTAAAAATAGGCGATAATGATACCCTATCTGCTCAGGTTGCAAGCCTTGTGGATGCTGATTTACTTATCATTTTGTCTGATATACAAGGATTATATACGGCAAATCCTGCCCAAGATAAAAGTGCTAAACTCATTGGTGAGGTTGCCATCATCGATCAAAAAATTGAACAATCGGCAGGTGGAGCCGGTAGTGCTCGCGGTACTGGTGGTATGATGACAAAAATTCAAGCGGCAAAAATTGTTGTTAATTCTGGAATTGCGATGATTATAGCTTGTGGTAGCCAAGAGGATGTTATAAAAAAAGTTTTATCTGGTAAGCAGATAGGCACTTTATTTTTATCAAGGAAAGATAAACTTCGTTTTAAAAAACGCTGGCTTGCTTTTGGTACGAGGATAAAAGGCAAAGTTTATGTTGATGACGGTTGCAAAGTTGCACTGAAAAAAGGCTCTAGTTTGCTACCAGCTGGAATTGTAAGTATAACAGGAGACTTTAGTGCAGGCAATACAATAAGCATTTATGATTCATTAGATAAAGAGCTTGCAAGGGGTCTTACAAACTATTCGAGTGAGGAGATAGCTCTTATAAAAGGGTCAAAAACTGCTCAGATAGATAAGATATTAGGCTACAAATCTTTTGATGAGGTAGTGCATAGGGATAATTTGGTTGTTTTGATGGGAGATGACAAATAATGGCGGAAAAACTAGTTTTGCAAGTTGCTCAAAAAAGCAAATTAGCTGCTCAAAAATTGGCGATAGCGTCTACTTTTGACAAAAATAAAGCGCTACTTTCGATGGCCGATTGTTTGACGAAAGAAATGGATTTTATTTTAAAAGAAAATGAAAAAGATATGGATGCAGCGAGAAAAGCTGGTATGCGTAAATCTTTTTTAGATAGACTTTTGTTAACTAAAGAACGAATTTTGGATATGGCAACCGGACTTCGCCAAGTAGCGCAGCTGCAAGATCCTGTTGGACAAGTTATTGCCGGTTATCAAGCACAAAATGGACTGGAAATTTGTAAAACAAGAGTGCCGCTTGGTGTTATTGCAATTATTTACGAAGCTAGACCAAATGTTACTGCCGATGCGGCAGGATTGTGTTTGAAATCTGGCAATGCAGTCATTTTGCGTGGTGGGTCAGAGGCTTTTAATTCTAATAAAGCTATAAGTAGCATTTTATCCAGTGCTTGTGAAAAGGCAGGTCTAAGTGCTGATTGTATTCAGTTTATTTCTACAACAGATAGAGTTGCTGTTGATGTTATGCTTAGACTAAATGATTATATTGATGTTATTATTCCTCGTGGCGGTGCCGAACTTATTAAAAAAGTTGTACAAAACAGCTCTGTACCTGTTATTGAAACAGGAGTGGGGATTTGCCATGTTTTTGTAGATAAATCTGCTGACTTTGATATGGCAAGAAAAATTGCTTATAATGCTAAAGTGTCTAGACCTTCGGTTTGCAATGCTATGGAAACGCTTCTTGTCCATAAAGAAGTTGCCAGAGCATTTTTACCTAGAATGATAGAAGAGTTTTTCAAAGCGGATGTTGAAATTTTTGCCGATAGTGACGTTTGCACTTTTGACAGTAGGATTGTCAAAGCGCAAGAGGAAAATTGGCACACGGAGTATGGTGATTTAAAAGTAAATATTAAAATTGTTGATGATATAGCTGATGCTTTAAATCATATTGCTAAATATGGTAGTAAGCATTCTGAGGCGATTATAACAAATGATTACGAGCATGCAAAACTGTTCCAAAAGGCTGTTGATGCAGCAGCAGTTTATGTCAATACTTCAACTAGATTTACAGATGGTTTTGAGTTTGGCTTGGGGGCAGAGATTGGTATTAGTACTCAAAAGATGCATGCCAGAGGACCTATGGGCTTAGTCGAGCTTACAAGTGTTAAATTTATCGTAAATGGTAGTGGACAAATAAGGGGCTAATATTGTTTACAATTGTTTACAATTAGTTCACAGAACAAGCCTTGACCAATTGTTTTTGTATATTTACAATTATAAATAGCAATACAATAAAGGAGCTCGTTATTATGAAAAAAAAAGCTACCATGATAAAAGTAGTTGTAATAATAGTTTTGTTAGCAGCTATTGGGTATTTTGCCTATAGTTATTATCAAAAATCACAAGATGATAAAACAAAACCGCAGACGGTAAAAGTAGAGCTTGGCAATATTAGAACTACTATTTCAGCGACAGGAACGGTAAAACCGCTCAATAGCGTTGATGTGAGCTCGAAAATTACAGGACTTATAGTACAAGTGCTTGTAAATGAAAATGATTGGGTAAAGCAAGGCGACACTTTATTTGTTTTAGATGACAAACAATATAAAAGTGAACTTGCTAGAACAGAGGCAAATTTGAATAACGCCTCAATAACTTATTCTAGGATGCAAACATTATTTAGGCAAGGTGCAATAGCAAATCAAGAACTTGATGTTGCGCAAAAAGACTATTTAGTAGCTAAAGCAGCATATGACACAGCTGTTTCGAACTTAGCAGATACAGTAATTAAAGCACCTGTTACAGGTCTTGTGATAGGAAAACCAACTCCGGCCGGTCAAACTGTAGCGCCTGGTATTTCAACTCCTATGGTACTTATGACTATTGCTGATATGTCGATAATGCAAAGTGAAACCTTGGTTGATGAGACGGACATTGGGCAAGTAAAATTAAATCAAGATGTAGATTTTACGGTGGATGCTTATCCTGACAAAACATTTCACGGAAAAGTAAGTTTGATTTCGCATAAAGGCGAAATAACAAATAACGTTGTTTATTATAAAGTTTATGTAGATGTTTTAGATAGCAACAATTTACTGTTTCCAACTATGACATCACGTGCTACAATCAAAGTCGCTCAAGCAAAAGGTGTAAAAGTTTTACCGCTGTCGGCGGTTAGAGAAACAAAGCAAGGACATTTTGTTTATAAATTGTTACCTGATGGACAAACAGAGCAATTGAAAGTAGCTTTAGGGCTTCGTGGCGATGATAAGCTTGAAATAAAAAGTGGTCTTGAGCAAGGAGATGAAGTTGTTTTAAAAGCACAGTCTATAAATAATACCGCTAAACAAGCATCTTCCGGTATGCCTGGAGCCACGACCGGTGGTCCAGGTAGGGTAATGAGGTAATAGTTATGCCGGTAATTAAGATTACAGATGTTTATAAAATATATAATATGGGCGGTAATGTAGTAAATGCTTTAGATGGTGTGAGCTTTGTTGTGGAAAAAGGAGAATTTGTTGCAATAATGGGCCCATCTGGTTCTGGTAAGTCTACTTTGATGAATATTTTAGGTTGTCTTGATAGACCAACAAGTGGTTCTTATATGCTAGATGGGAAAGAAGTTAGCGAGTACACTGATGACGAACTTGCTGAGACTCGCAATAAAAAAATAGGCTTTGTTTTTCAAAGCTTTAATTTGCTCCCTAGAATGACAGCACTTCATAATGTGGCATTACCTATGGTTTATGCAGGTTCCAAAGAAAATGAGCGTTTGCAGCTTGCGCAAAAGGCATTAGAGAGAGTCGGGCTTGGTGATAGGGTTGATCACAGACCGAACGAATTGTCTGGTGGGCAAAGACAAAGAGTGGCGATAGCCAGATCTTTGGTAAACAATCCTTCTATTATTATGGCAGACGAACCTACAGGCAATCTTGACACTAAATCAGGCAATGATATTATGCAAATGTTTAAAGATTTAAACAACGAAGGCAGAACGATAATTTTGGTAACGCATGAACCTGAAATTGCCGAGCAAGCAAAAAGAACAGTTTTTGTTCGTGATGGCTTGATTGTCAACGACGAAAGAAGGTGTTAGAGTGCTTTTAGAGAGTATGCTAATTGCCTTAGACGGATTAAAGGCAAATAAATTAAGAGCAGTTTTAACAATGCTTGGCATTATAATAGGTGTTGCTGCTGTTATAGCTATGGTATCTTTGGGTATGGGTGTAAAAGAAAAAGTGCGTAGCTCTATTGCTAGTTTAGGTAGCAATTTACTTATAGTTTTACCTGGCGGTAGAACTGCGACAGGTGCTAGATTATCTTATGGTTCTGGTTCTAATCTTACCTATGAAGATGCACTGGCTGTCAAAAAAAGCGTGCAAAATATTTCAGCAATAGCACCGTCAGTTTCGCGTTCTTATCAAATAGTTTACGGAAATCAAAATTGGACAACAAATGTTGAAGGCACTACACCAGATATTTTGCAAGCAAGAACGATGTCACTTTTTAATGGTAACTTTTTTACTGATCGCGATCTTAATACACGATCTAGAGTTGCTGTTATCGGTAAAACTGTTGCAGATAATTTGTTTTATGATATGCAACCAATAGGTCAGGTTATAAGAATAAATAAATCACCATTTACTGTTGTCGGTGTTTTGGATAGCAAGGGTCAATCTTCAGGTGGTCAAGATCAAGATGATGTAATTTTCATTCCGCTGACAACGGCTCAACAAAGGATGATGGGGATTGATTATGTACAAAGAATAAGTATACAAGCTAGTACTGAAGATAGTATAGATCAAGTCCAAGAAGATACAACACAGCTTTTACGGACAAGGCACAAACGAAAACCAGGCGAAGAGAATGATTTTTCTATAAGAAATCTCTCTGCTGTTATGGAGGCGGCGACATCTTCAGTGGAGACGATAACCATTTTGCTTGGCTTTATTGCAGCAATTAGCCTTCTTGTCGGTGGTATTGGGATAATGAATATTATGCTGGTATCTGTAACAGAGAGAACGCGAGAGATTGGAATACGAAAGGCACTAGGGGCAAAGTATAAAGATATTTTAATGCAGTTTTTAATTGAGTCTGTTGTTATCGGGATAGTTGGTGGCTTTTTGGGAATTTGTTTAGGTGTCGCGGCATCTTATATACTATCTTACGTATCAGGATGGGATACGGTAATATCCTTTTTATCTGTTGTAGTATCGTTTGGTTTTTCTGTGGCAATCGGTATGTTTTTTGGCTTATATCCAGCTAGAAAAGCGGCGTTACTTGATCCAATTGAGGCTTTAAGATATGAATAAAACACCTATTAAAGATGTTTGGCAAGCATTTAAAGTATATCTTAAACAGCCAAAAACTTTGTGGGATATAAAAGATTATAGCTTTGGGCTTTTAACCATTGTCGGCGGACTGCTTCTGATTACTTATATTGTTGTTGTGTTTAGTTAAACAAATTGATATAATAACTATCAATATAAATAATAATGTGGGGATAATGTAATGAAAAAACAGCGAATAGGAATTTTGGGTGGAACTTTCGACCCAATACACATAGGGCATTTGGTTACAGCAGATTTTGTTATGCATTCGCTTAATCTTGAGAAGGTTTTTTTTATCCCAACAGGACAACCACCACATAAAAATACGCCTTGCATGGCAACAGCTCAAAATAGGTATTCTATGACTCTTTTGGCTACAAGCGATAATCCAAACTTTAATGTTTTGGATATCGAGGTTAAAAGACAAGGATTAAGCTACACAATAGATACTTTAAAGGTTCTAAACAATAAATATAAAGATGCGGAATTTTATTTTATTGTCGGTACTGATGCAGTAGGAGAAATTCCTTTATGGGAAAAGGCGCATGATCTTTTGCAATACTGTTCTTTCGTGGCGGCTACAAGGCCAGGTTTTGAATTTAAGTTAGGTAAAATAATCGAATTTTTTGGCAAAGAATGTGAGAGCAAAATATATCATATTAATACTCCAGAGCTTGAAATATCATCGACTGATATAAGACAAAGGGTAAAAGAAGGTCGCTCTTTTAAATATATTGTGCCTGCGAGTGTAGAACTGTACATAAAAAAAGAAGGTCTGTACACCTGCAAGCGTGAGGGAAAATGAATTTAGAACAATTGGATGATTTGCTAAAAAGATCTTTGCCTGAAAACAGATATAAACACAGCATAAATGTAATGCACGAGGCCGAAAAACTAGCTGTAATTTATAATGTCGATAAGAAAAAAGCTAAAATTGCAGCACTGTTACATGATTGCGGACGAGAGTATTCTAATAAAGAAGTTGCAGACGTAGCAAAAAAAATGGGTATAAAAGTTAGTGATATAGAAAAAAAGCAACCTGTCTTATTGCACTGCAAAGTAGGTAAGATTGTTGCCAAAGAAAAATATAAGATAACAGATAAACAAATATTATCTGCTATAGAGAGCCATACTACAGGTAAAGCTAATATGACAGATTTTGATATGGTTATTTTTCTAGCAGATCTTATTGAGCCACTGAGGGTGCAAAAAGGGGTTGTGAGTTTAAGAAAACTAGCCAGAAAAAATCTGTATCAAGCAATGCTAAAAGCGCTAAAAGATACAATAAATCATCTTTTGAAGAATAAGTTATATATTCATCCGAACTGTATAGAGTGTTTAAATGATATAATAGCTAAACACAAGGTGAGTGAGTAAATGCAACAAAATATGCCTGGTTATGGGCGAAAAAGAATAAAAAGAAAATTGCGCTGGAGAAGGCTGATTGTACTTATAACAATTTTTGCTTTATTGATTTTTGGCATTGTAAAAACTTATCAGCTTATAAGTTATCTATTTTTTACACCAAGGGAAATAACAAAGACAACACTACCGCACGGGAAAAACTATGATGAAAACTTGATAAACAAAAATATAAATCTACTCATTTTTGGTCTAGACGGTGCAGATAAAGAAGGGCTAAGAGAAGCCAAACGTACAGATGCACTTTTGCTAATTAGCTTTGATACCAAAGATAAAAAAGTATCTGCAATATCAATCCCGAGAGATACAATAGTAAAAATACCACAAAGAGAAGCTATGGATAAAATAAATCATGCTTATTTTTATGGTGGAGAACTATTAGTTAAGCAAACGATGGCTAATTTTTTAAATATTCCTATACACAACTTCGTAGCACTAGATGCGCAGTCATTTATGCAAATAATAGACATATTAGGTGGTATTGGTATATATGTGGAAAATGATATGAACTACGAAGATCCATATCAAAATCTGATTATTCATATTAAAAAAGGTTATCAAAAATTAACTGGCGAACAGGCTTTAAAGTATATCAGATATCGAAGTGATGAACTTGGCGATATTGGCAGGGTATTGCGTCAACAAAAGTTTTTAAAAGCTTTTTCAGAACAGCTATTTAGTTTAAATGGTTTGACTAAACTTCCATACTTAAAGACTGTAGCTCAGCAGATGATACAAACTGATGTGGAGATGCCACAAGCAATAAAGATGATTATGGCGTTTAGATCATATGATAGACAATCAATTACTTTTGAAATGTTGCCAGGTGATTTTGCGACGATACAAGATGTTAGCTATTGGCAAACACAGCCTGACGAAATAAGAACAACTTTAGATAGGCTTGGAATATATCACTTAAAATAAAAATAAAGGAGCTTAAAATAACGTGACTTTAAATAATTATGAGATTGCCAAACAAATGAGCATGGCTGCTCAAGATAAAAAGGCCCAAGATGTTTTGACTTTAGAGATAAAAGACATATCCTCAATAGCGGATTATTTTGTTATTTGCAGTGCTCAAAGTGCTGTTCAAGCACAGGCAATAGCAGATAATATTGTTGAACAGCTGGAAAAACAAGATTTAAAACCATTACGTCAAGAAGGTTATAGAAACGCCAATTGGATACTGCTTGATTATGGTGATGTCGTTGCCCACATATTCCAAAAAGATGACAGAAGCTTTTATAACATAGAGCAACTATGGGGTGATGCCCCTTCTGTTTAACAGGAGATAATTTATGCAAAAATTAATGCCCGGCAACGAATATACATTAAAAGCTGTAAGGCAAAGTGAGCTTGGTGTATTTTTAGATGCCCAAACAGGAAACACTTCCGACGATATACTTTTGCACAAAGCCCAACAGACAAAAGATGTAGCTGTAGGTGATAATGTAAAAGTATATTTATATATGGATCCTAAAAAACGCCTCGCGGCCAGTATGCGATTTTTCAAAATCAAAGAAGGCGAGATAGGCTTATTCCCTATAATGAGCATGACAAAAAACGGTGGTTTTGTTGATTTAGGCGGTGAGCGCGGAGTATTTTTACCTTTTAGCCAAATGCGTGGCAGAGTGCAGATAGGACAAACAGTTTGGGTAAAATTGTATCGTGATAAATCTGATAGA
>CAZKFG010000016.1:0-35531 GCA_964551985.1 uncultured Acidaminococcales bacterium | reverse complement strand
ATCTTCTCTTTCTTAGTTTCTCTTTTTACTGTCTACTTTTTTAGGGGTTGTCCAGCATAGCTTGATTATAATCGTGAAGATTGATCTTTGGCTTTGCAGTTTCCTTATTATCTCCTACAAACAGTTTGCCCGCAAAAGCATTTCTAAATGCTATAGCTTGTTTTTCCATGTCGCTTAATTGATAGCCTGTTTCATTCCCAAACTCATCACGCATTTTTTTCTCAGCTTTTTCAGCTATATCAGAAGCTATTTTAAAAGCTGTCGTATCAACTTTGCTATCACCATTTCTAAACCCAGCTACAATTTTTCTTGCCTCTTCTGGATCTACTCCAGCTTGTGTCAATAAACCATATTTTTGATTGTTAGTATAATCAAGCAAATTCTTTCTCAAATCAAATTGATTTTTCGCCAAATCCTTACTATTTTCAAGCGATTGCTTCATCATATCCTTTTTCTCACCAGATCCCCAAATATCTTTTCCTGTAATAACGTTTTTATACAGCATATTGGCGGCAGTTGGATTATATTTAGAAAGTTTAACAAGCGTATTTTGATAATCAGGATGAAGAGGCGACAACTTCACCAAATCGCTCACAAGTTCTTGTGTTTTTTGCTCATATTGCTTATCTTGCACAGCTTGAAACTTATCACCTAAAGTACCTGTAATAGTTGCTATCTGCTCTTTGGTGTAACCTTTTTTAATCAAATCAAGTTCAACATTAGACAAAGCCTCTTTAGCGTTAAAATTACTCATTCGTGCATTGGCATTTTGCTGCGCTAGAGCATTGGCATTTAAAGCATTTTGCACCGCCTCTTGTCTTTGCGGCGCGCCATAACCTAAAGTACCTAAAGCAGCAACTGCTTGATTATCTTTGGCAATCTCTATAAGTCTTCTTTTACTAAATTCACTGCCATCATTAAAATTATTAGGATTATTCAAATAACTATTTTCATACATAGCCCTGCCCATAGGTGTCTTTACACCATATTTTTCGGCTATATTATCAATAGCTTTCATATCATAAGTACCTAGAATATTATAAGCATCAGCTTTATTATTAGCTTCCACCTGTGCTAAAGCACTATCTTTTTCCGTTTGGGTAGAATTTTCATCATACTGTTCTAGTGCTGCATCTATTGCTTTGGCATTACCTCTGTCGGTATAATTTTTCGACCATATACCACCTAAAAGTTCACCAATAGCAAAACCTGGACTTTTCATTGCCCTATTCGCACGAGCATTATAATCATACAAACTTCTATCCATATCATACCTACTCACAATAAATCACCACCTTTTCACCATTCATCCACTGCGCCTTTAGCAATAAAACCATCAGCATAATAATTATTATCCCCTGTAAGTTTCAAATCATAAACAAGTCTCTCGCCTATGCTAATAACACTTTTAACAATGCAAACAGTACCCTTGTTAAAAAGTTTTGTTTTACCAACATCCATTTTATCCACCGTAATAAAAGTCTTATCTTCCGTCATTAAAGGCTGAGATAAAGTTGTAGAAACATAATACTTATTATTCTTATCATCCATACACACCAAAGTATAAACATCTGTATAATAAGGATTCATCACTTCAACAACAGTCTCTTTGCTATCGTTAGCACTATCTTCATCAATAGGACAAAGAACAATATCGCCAACATTGACTTTACTTATAGGCTGATCGCCATTATCAGTTGCAATCTTGGTATTTTCCGTAAAGCACCAAGCATTACCAAGCCCTGAAGCCAGACCGCCTAAAACACTGCCAAAAATATCCGACCCGCCTTTATTACTTTGCGTTGCAGTTTTTGTGCCTGTTCCTGCCAAAGCACTTATAGCTTGTGTCGTTGCCCCATTTAAACCAAGAGAAGCGTTCCACAAGTTTGTAGCCGGCTGTTGCGCCGCTTCTTGTGCTGCCGCGCCAGCTGTAATCCCGCTTGTTGCTTGACTTAGCTGTTGACCATACAATTGACTTAACAATCCAACATTATCTTGATAAGCTTTTGACATAGCATTTGCCGCACTATCGTTAATCCCTTGAATACCCTTGTTAGTGATGCTACTATTAATAACTCCCCTATTGCCAAGATCTGCAAGCATATTGCCCATACTATTTTGCACACCGCTTTGAATGCTAGCCTGCATATTCTTTTGATACTCTTCAGGCAACTGCCCATTAATAAGCCCTTGCGTGCCTGCTTGAGCATTACTAATCTCTTTTTGTGCTATATCATTTAACTTGCTATAGTCCACTTGTGTACTGCCAATACTATCTTTCAACAGTCCTGCCGCCAAATCATTAAGCCACAAAGCATTAGGCGCAACCGCCGCCGAATAATCGCCCGAAATCTGCCACAATCTTTTTTCTTCAGCTGTTGGTTGATATGACTGAACCGTCGTACTGCCGCCACCTTTTTTGCCAAAAAGTTGCAAATCAAATTGCATTTTTACCACCTGCATCCACCACCTTTTCATTTAAATATTGTGTAACAAAATATGTTGGTGTGTTACTCTTATCATCAAATCCTTTGTGTGTTATGACAACTTTTCTACCCTGCTCATCTTTACAAATAAATTTTTTTTGATTGTCTATATCAAACTCTTTTACTATATCCCAGTGCCAAAATCTCATGTACGGTCTAATACTTCTTGTTGCAATACTTGATATACATTTCAAATTACTGTTTTTAGCAATAAGTTCGGCTACATCTCGCCAAAACTTACTGTCCCCGCACAAATGATAAATTATCATAATACCTGTATCTAAATCAGCTTTTAATAAGGCAAATCCCCTATCAGGCAAATAATTTAGCACAAAACCTTCGGGAATATACATCTTATCGCCTGTTTTTTGCTCATACAAACTAATCCACTCTTCTATTGTCCTAGCATTAGAACGCTTAATTTTAAATTTCACTTACAACACCTCTTTTACAATCCCGAAATATCTAAAGTAATATGCTCAAGTGCAAATCTATCATTACTCTCAATTTTCAAACTAATGCGAGCAGTCGAATGATTGCACAATACCTTTTTGCGCGTATTTGTAGGCACACTAACAGCCAATTTATCCGTACTTATAGTAGCTGTCCCTGCGTAATCAGAACTAAAACTAGCGTCCACAGCGCGTACAAGGAGCTTATCAGAAGAAATAATATCTCTAGGTTGCACAACATAATTAATCTTTTCCCCAGCGTCTGTCGTTGCGACATCTGTAATCTTATAAATTTTAGTACCAGAGGAAACCAATATTTCGTCTTTAGTTTCAACAACAGAAGATATAGGCAAAGCAAACCGCAGTACAGTCGCACTCCCTAAAAGATAATTAAAAGAAACAAAATAACTATGATCGCTCGTTGGTCTAATCAAAATAGTACTGTAGCGTTTCAAATGAAAAAATCTAGGATTAGATACAAGCCCTTTAGTTATCAGCCGATTAAACTTATCGCCAATATCACTTGAGGAAATATTGCCATACTCCATAACAGCATTAAGGCTCTTTAAACCTCGCATAGACAAAAAAACAACACTACTGCCGATATTCGTTGCACACATTGTGCCGATAACATCAGTATTTGAAGCAACCTTTACAATCTGCCAACTATCGGGATTACTATCACCTATAAATTGATAAACCATACCATTTGATTTTATAAACATCAAATCAGTAGCCAAAGGAACAACAGCACAAATATCACCATCATCACCATAGCCAATCTCCAACCACTGACTGCTACTAGCATCATTAGTATTTTCTTCCCACAATGCCCCATCGCCAACACTACTATAATAAGCCTTATCATCACCTGTTTTTGTGCAAAAAATCCTTGCATTACGCCCAAAACATATATCACAGTTAGGCGAATCAAGCACAGTAAACAAATCTGCCTTAGCATAATCTAAATACTGTATTTTGCCGCCACTGGCAACCCAAAGCTTATTTTGAAATTTTGCACAAACAGCAAATCCGTCTCCCGTAACACTACCAACAAAAGCATTTGTTTTTGCTGTATAATCAAGCAAATAAGCTTTTTTATCCTCACAAAAAACATTTATCGTATTACTGCCGACATCATAATGCATTTCTTTAATATTAGAGTCAAAAGAAAAAGACGTATCAGCCAAGCCGCCACGTCCTACTAATCTTCTACTGCCCTGTTGATATATAAAATTTTCACATACCTGCATATCACTCTCGCCAATCTGTTCAGGCGATAACGCAATATTTATCCCGCCCGTAAAATCAGCAAAACTAGTTTTTGTCGCCTGATGCTTTGCACTTCGTTTCATCCCAAATAACTTCCTTTAAAAAATTTTCTACCTACTTTTCCCCTAAATTTCTTTCAGACTTAATCTGTTGCAATCTGCATCTAATCCACTGGGGGAATATGTTTCCCCAACTGCCGCGATCCGCGTTTTCGATTATACTTAATGCTTCCATTATGCCAAAACCTGCAATTGCCGCATATCTGCAAGTATCTATTTTCAGCACGCAATCAACGCCGTAGCAAAAAGCCACAATTACCATTATAGAAGCCTTTTTTATAAGCCCTTTAAATGCTGCCGTACTCCAAAAAGACTTGGTTATCCAAGCGGCGTACATACCAGTGGCGTAGTCTAACACCATAAAAACAAGTAGCCCTATAAGTTGCGTATCAAAACCACCTACAGCCTTAGCAATAAGTCCGCCGAGAAGCCCTGCTATAATGATTATCTTAATTTCATAAGCAGCATACAGTCCTATAAAAAAACTCCAACACTCTTTGAATATCTCTTGCATTATTAAAAAACCTCTATTCCCATGTGATTTGCTCCAGTTCTTCTTTTGTTGCAACTTCTTGTACTTGCACTTTTAATTCGTTATATTTAACATGCAATTGACTAGACCTTAAAGCAGCTTGTGTATTGATATTTTTAAAGTCTTGTACGCTAAGCTCCATTTGACTGTTATCCGCACAAGTCCACAATTGACTTGAAAGATTATTGTCAACAAGTGCTTCTTTAGCTATGCGCATACGTTCACGTGCCTTGTCATCAAAATCTAGCATTTTATCTTTATAGACAATTAAATCCACTTCTTTAGCATCCCGCAACTTTTTGAATTGTTCTATTTTTTCAATTTTTAACTCATCTAACGTTTTGGGTGGGTTTGGATTTACAAACCCACCATCAACATAGCTCCAACCTTCAACTATCGGTAAAAGGTTGTCCGTTATATTTATTAATTTTATTTGTTCAGAGTTAAATTTGTTTAAATACAATTCTTGCAGTGTCATTTCGTCTTGAAAAATCCAGTGTACTTTATCATTTAAAATTTGAGCGTATTTGTTCATAATCCACCTACCATTCTATTATTACAGCACCTGCTGTGCCTGCTGTGCCAGCACCGGCAGTACCTGCACCACCAATGCTATAATCTTGAAACAATCCATATCTACCCCCAAGAGTTGATGATGCTGAAGAACCACTACCACTCTTGCTACTCGCACCACCACCTCCTCCACCCGAAGCTGATAACAAATTAGAGAAACTACTCGCCCCACCAGCTGTACCTGCTGTACCTGCAGTACCGAATGGAAATGTGCTACCACTCTTGCCACCAGCGCCACCAGCGCCTACAGTAATCGTGTAAGCATTGTTAGATATAACACTAAGTATTTTTTGATTGTAATAGCCACAAGCTCCATTTCCACCATACAAATTACCCAAAACACTGCCCATGCCACCACCAGCTCCACCAGCCCCGCCAATGCAAGTAACTCTTATCTTTTCTACACCTTTAGGCACTGTAAAATTGTGTGTACCAGCAGCGGAAAATATTTGAGAGTTTATGCCAAAAACAACATCTACATTGGATAAATCACGATTTGCTTTATTTTCTAAGTCTGTTGTATTTGCTTTACCCTCTAAATCTTCTGCAATTTCTTCATACTTTGTTTCGCTTGCACTGATTATCTCTTGTTTTACAGCACTTAGAGTATGCGGCGTAATAACCTTTGTATTATTAACACCCAAAACCGCCTCTTGCGCTGTAGCAAGAAGTAGCTTATTCGCTTCTATAACCTGTTTAACTTTTTTAGGAGTCATAGCCTTTGCATCATTTACACCGTCTATTGCTTCATCTGTTGTAGCAATCAAGATTTTTTTATCTTCTATAACCGCTTTGACTTTTTTGGGTGTCATCATCTTTGTATCGTTAGTGCCTGCCAAAGCCTCTACACTTGTCGCTATATCTGGCACATCAACAAGCCAGCCGCTATTTGTATATCTGTATGTCTTGCCTAAGTCCGTCCTATAGCAAACCATTCCAACAAATAAATTATTTGTCGGAAAACTAGTTCCGCTAAAGTTATTTGCTATTGCTTCTAAATTGTCATGCAGTTTAGGGAAAGCATCACTTATAGTTTCCTCTAAATCCAGTGGATAATAATTTTGTGCCATTAGTTTATCCACCTACCATTCTATGACAACAGCACCCGCTGTGCCTGCTGTGCCATAACCGCTTCCATAACCACCCACGCCGCCAATACTATACTCTTGAAACAACCCATATCTACCACCAAAAGTGGCTATTGCTGAACCACCATTATATGCTACTCCACCAAGTCCAGTTTCAGAGTCTGCATAGTGATTATAACCACCGCCACCGCCACCGCCACCAGAAGCAGATAATAAATTACCAAAACTACTAATACCGCCTGTTCCGCCAGTTGCGCCATAGCTACTCCCATTCCATAAATTTCCAGCACCTCCACCAGCGCCAGCACCTACAGTAATCGTGTAAGCATTGTTAGATATAACACTAAGTACTTTTTGATTGTAATAACCGCAAGCTCCATTGCCACCATACATGAAATCTGCACCACCACCGCCACCTCCAGCTCCACCTATACATGTAACGCGAAGACTTTTCACCCCTTTAGGCACTGTAAAATTGTGTGTGCCGGCAGCGGAAAATATTTGAGAGTTTATGCCAAAAACAACATCTACATTGGATAAATCACGATTTGCTTTATTTTCTAAGTCTGTTGTATTTGCTTTACCCTCTAAATCTTCTGCAATTTCTTCATACTTTGTTTCGCTTGCACTGATTATCTCTTGTTTGACAGCACTTAGAGTATGCGGCGTAATAACTTTAGTTTCATTAACACCTAAAACAGCCTCTTGTGCTGTAGCAAGAAGTAGCTTATTCGCTTCAACAACCTCTTTAACCTTTTTCGGCGTCATGACCTTTGTATCATTTTCACCGTCTATCGCTTCCTCTGTTGTAGCAAGAAGTAGCTTATTATCTTCAACAACCTCTTTAACTTTTTTGGGCGTCATCATCTTGCTGTCGTTAGTACCTGCCAAAGCCTCTACACTTGTCGCTATCTCTGGCACATCAACAAGCCAGTCCGTACCATTATACCTATATGTTTTTTGTAAATCAGTTCTATAACAAGTCATTCCGACAAATAGATTGTTCGTTGGAAAACTCGCCCCGCTAAAATTACTCGCTACCGCTTCTAAACTTTCATACATTTTAGGAACCATATCACATACATCATCTTGTCTGTCCAGTGGATAATAAATCTGAGCCATTTTTCATCACCTACCTACTACTAATTTAATAACCTTTTGCGACCCAAGAGACAATGCCGCACACTCTCTCATTACCGCCGTCTCTAATTTCTACTTCAAAATACCGCCCTCTATCATTTGTTTTATCCGTACTAAGTAGTACCGGCACAACAGCATTTGCTGCAGTACTAGAACCTCTCAAGGTAACTTGCACCTCCGGCGGATGATAGTAAAACTTATTAAAATAAACCTTTGTTACATCGCTCACATCCGTAATGTTGACAGTGCCTCTATCATCAACATCATCAATATCAACATGCGTTGCAATAGCGTACAACAAAGGCTCGGCATTAGTCGCACGACTTTCTAAAACAAACCTCACCAAAGCCTTTTGATACTCATAATCGCCGACATTAAACTCGACAAATGGCTCATACAACGGCGGCTTTAACGTTTCTTTTAAAAATTTGTCTAGGTCCATATCCGCATTTTTAATACTCAAATTACTAATAATGGCATTACAATGCTGCAAAAGTGCATCCAAAACTAAGATTGCTTCATTTTTATTTATCTTCAGCTCTTTAGCAAAAATACTGCTAGCGTTTATCCTCTCTGCCAGCAACCTGAAAAAGCTTGTATCACGCCTCAATTTCTCTTCTAGCATTATTGTTTGACTTTTCAATGCAACTATCTCTTTTGCCAAATTATCACTCACAGCAAAAACCTCAAGCCTATCTAGCAGCATTTTATTTATCAAACTATCTTTAGCATCAATAATTTCCAAAAATAGCCTTTTTGCAACAACATCTCTACTTAAAACATCAACAAACTTAATAAAATAATTTCTATTAACAACAGTCTCTTTTATCAAACCATCAAAAAAAGTAACCTGCTCTTGCATTTTTGCCTTTTGAAAATTTTTACACAAAATTCTAGTAAAACCGATACTTTCCAATATTTTCAGCAAAAACACTCTATTACTATGAAAATAATCTGCAATATTAAAACTCTCTTTTATCTTTTTGACAAAAGTAGCATCTTTAACAAATCTATCGCTAAAACCAAATGACTCTACTTTTATTTTAAGATTAACATCTCTACTTAAAACCCTCTGTACAAGCATTGTTTCCTGTGGTTTAATTGCAAAATGCACTTTGCCAAAATACTTTATTGGTTTTTTAGCTCTATCGTCATCTAGCGTAAAAGTGCAATCATCTACTTTATAAAAAGCAACCGTTATACTCAAAGCCACATCATTTTGCACTGGCATAATATCACCTAACCTAAGCTTTTATGACAAAGTGAATTGAAAATTTGTTGTTAAAATATCATCTTGCGCCTTATTTATCACATCAAAAATTACCCTATCGATAAATATTCCACCTGTAGGAGCATTACAAATACCGGCTTCTGTTATAGCCCCTGTCCCTTCTCCTGCGTTAAAAGTAGTCGTAAAAGTCAAAATCTTTGTCCCTGCGGCATGAGAATACCCTGCCGCTTTTCTCGCAAGTTCACTACCTAAACCAACTTGAGTTGCTAAAACTGCTGTAGAACTTGTTCCAAGTGCAGTAAAACCCATTGCAGAAGGTCTATTTGCCACTGCTCCTATAGCATTAGCAATAAAATCAAAACCCACATTCAAAATCAAATTATCCTTTCGCCTAACTTCAACATCACCATTTGCTTTTTTTAAAGTCGCAAAAAAGCTTCCCTTTAAACGCAATGTTTCATTACTACCATTTTTACTCATAAATAATCACGCCCCTATAAATTTATTTTAAAAGTTAATCTTTGGATAACAATAAATACTATCAAATTCACCTACCGGCACAAAATCCGCCTTATTAGACAAAACCTTATTATCATTTAGTGAATAAATAAATAATTGCCTCATATGTACAGATTGACAAATGCCAAACATCAGCCAGTTTCTTTTGCTGGCATCAAGCTTTAAATCTATCTTTTTATCATAACTATCTACTAAATAAAAGCTCTTTTTAAAAACGCTGTAACCAAGGCATAAAAAATACTCTGCATTAGTTTTTCGCAGAGTAAACAATATTGTATTTGCCAGCATTTCAGTATTTTTAAGCCAAAACAGCAAACTAAATTTTTCGTATATTGGATTTTCAAAAGCAAAAGCCAATCTACTCGTATCAGATAAAAAAAGCCCATTATTCCACTTAGACATTCTATAATCATCAGTCTTTACACTCTCTAAGATAGAGCCACCTAAAACATCTAGCGAACTATTAAGTTCTGCCGCAAACACACTACTAGAATCTATATCGCCAACATACCTTGAAATCTCTTTTTTCACAACAACATTATCAATGTTAGAAGCAATACCGCCACCCACGCGCACCCTCTTTGCCAAATCGCTATCAATAGTAAAGTCCATATCAACCCACTTCATAGAAGTGTTGGTTATCCCTACAACTTTAAACTCAGTCCAGTTTCTCGCTCGATAACGCTTATCTAATTCAATATCAAACAAATACTCACCGGAAAAAACTCCTTTTTCCAGCTTAAGCCCAGAAGAGAGAACATCATAATACAAATTAATCTTATTTCCACTATAACCTCTATCAATCTCTTTAAAACTTAAAATAACATTTTTATCTATCTCTTTATTTGCGACAATATTATACCAAGCGGCATTTACAGAGTAATTATTATGCTCATCTACCGCCTTAATCAAAAAATAAAAACTACCCTCATTAGGATAAATATACCTATGCCTATTTATCTTAGTTGTAAAAACTTCTATACCCATATCCCAAGAAGCTTCTTGAGCTACCTTTACAACATACCTTACAGAATAAACATCAATAGGCTCCCAATAAAAATCCAGATTAGCGCCGTTTTTCTCCACATAAAAACTTTTCACATCGGGAATAATACAATTAATTACCGCCCGCTCACCCTCACCAAAATTATCATAATAAGCAATCTCGACTCTTTTTATAATATACTGCTTATAATCCGGCTGAAACAAAAAAATATTATCAACAGTCTGATATTTCACATCATTAATATAAATATTTGCCCCAATACAATTAAGTGGTATTTCTAAAAAAGTAATCAAAGTACCTTCATTATTTTTCGTCAAAGAAATATCACGCGGTGCTTCAGGTCGAGGCTTTGTATAATTCAAAATACTAGGATTAGAGTGCTTATTTTCTTTACTTACAGCATACAAATATAAAGTATCACTATAATATGCACTCATCTTGTAACTACTATTATCAACCGTTCTATCCAAAAGCCCATTTGCATTACCAATATTTGCATTAGTCCTTAATTCATAATACAAAAGAAAAGTTACATCTTTAATATGATCCCAAACCAAAAGCCCACCTAATCTATTAAAGCTAAGTGTAAAATTAGCTGGCGTTGGATAATCACCTGCTTCACCAGGTGCTATATCTTCAGCCGAAAAACCATTTGATAAATTTATCTGATTAGTAGCGCTTTGCAAAAAATCTTTTAGAAGTGCCATAACATACCTGCCATCGCCTTGAACGACGTTTGGCAAAACAGGCGCTTTAATCATCTGTTTTTCTAAATTTTCATCAGCCATTTTACCACCAACCTTCAATTAATCCACTTAATAACAGGACTACCCCATAGCGCTGGCAATCGACTGTTGCAAAGTATCAAACAACACCTTATCTTGACTTAAATCATACTCATTTTCATTGAGTGCAAGCAAAATAGAACCACGAACAACAACCTCATTTATCGCATCATTATCAAAAGGCAAAAAATCTGTTTTCTGTTCAATATTTTTCGGTGTCGCAAAATACCTAAAGCGCACAGACGGATAATCATCATCAACAATTATAGCAATACCGTCTGTCATTTTTATAGGATAGGTCCCTGCAGCCTTCATAAAATTAGGCGGAACTTGATCGCCATTTCTAACGGTTATCTCATGCACTAAATTTGGATAATTTGCCGCAATCAAAAGAGAACTAACCTGCTGCATAGAATTATTTAAAAATTCAATACACCTATCACTAGAATACTCATCAGAAATATCGTGACCAGCACTTTTAATGCGCATTATAGCACGCTCTACCAACATCTTTGCCATTGTCCGCTCGCTCCTTATTTTAATCTTACACAATAAAAGGCATACGCATTTTAACATTGCTGTATCTTCTTTTAGGAATAATACTATTTGTCAAATCATTAAACTCTTGCATCAAAATATCCGTGTTCTCATTTTTCAAAATCATACACGTAAGTTTGACAACAATATCCGTAAAAATATTCGGAATATCTAAAAAATCATTTTCTATATCAAAAACCTTTGGCAACAAACCAGTGTAGAGCAAATCAAAATCACTCTCACAATAAATCTTATTACCAAACACCTTATAACAACCAAAACTAATATTCTCAATCGCCGGAATAGGCGACAAACTATACCCGTCTTTTGCCCTTGTAACCCTTACTAAAGTTAAAAAATCACTCGGCAAATCCACCCCACTAATTGCAAAATCAACATAATCTTTAGGTGCTTTTCCCTCCTCTAAATTACTATTATCTTCAAAAATTTGAGCGTTAATCTCATCTTGCCTATACTTTTTTATTCTCTCCAAAAAATCTGCCTTTGTTAAAGACAAATGCTGATTTAAATAACGAATGCAGTCATTAACTGCATGCAAAATATCATAATCAGAAAACCTAATTTCATTATTATCATTTTCTTTTTTGCGTACCATCTTTACAATCTCTTTGAGCAATATCAAAAAATCACCACCTCAAAAATACTTTCTACTTTTTAGCGGTACAAACTGCGGATTTATTTTCAAAAAACTGCGTATATAATGAGTATATTCAGCAATATCACCATTTTTGCGGGCAATAAGCGCTTTTTTAAGTAGCGGATCATAAGTAAATAACTCATCTGGTATTTGTGCCGCAACTACCACTTCATCACTGCCCGAACCAATCCTATTGCCATATTCACTCGTTTTTATAGTTTCATCTATTGCCTCATCCAATGAGACAGTAGTTCTCAAGTGAACCGTCCCCTTGTCATCACCTAACGAAGTTAACTCTTGGCGCTTTATACTCATACAAAAACTCCTCATTAAAAAGAATAGGCACACTTACCTTTTAAAGTAGTGTGCCTTTTTTAAATTAATCTTTAATACCTACAATAGAACCACAAGACAACGGTTGGACAAACTTAAGCCCAATAGAACCTTCGATAACAAACTCAGAATAGTTACCTTTTTTAGCCAGTCCATCGACCTTTTTACTACGTTCAAACCATTTTTTCTCAACATACTGATCGTCTATAGCATCTATTCTGTTTTTTGGATACCACAAATGCGGACGCGCTGTAACCATACCATAATCAGTCTCGAGCATAGTAGCAACCGTATTACCCTTTTTCTCTCCGGCTTTGCGCTGGGTTGAAGCAAGACCTGTAACCAAATCAGAAAAACGACTTTTATTAGATGGGTTCATCCACAAAGTAGAAGGATTGCCCCCTCTGTAATAACACATCTCCATAACCTTATTAATATCAGCTATAGTATAATCACTACTTGCAAGATCAGTTACATTATTCTTTTCAATTTTCAAATTTGTCCCGGCACTTGTAGGCATAACCTTATCTGCCGCAATATTTTCAATAGCACCTTTCATCGTTTTAAAAATCAAAAATGCTGTTGCAGCATTAGTCGTATCAAGTCTTACATAATACAACTTGTTTTTAGTGAGCCCTGCTGGCATTGTATCTGCTGTAAAATACACAAAATCGCCTGTAGATAAATTATGCGGCGCTGCACTTGTCGTAACCAAACCGCTTGTAGTATTAACAGAACAATCCTGACGAGTAGTAGACAAAAAAAACGGAATACCACCTGTCAAAGCAGGTGCTGTTTTCGTTCCGGCTCTTTTAACATCGCCATTGACAAAAGCATACTCCATATCACGAGCATGTTCTATAAATGCCTTTGTAAGCTGTCTTTCAAACTCATCACCGCTGCCATTATAAACCTTTTTAGTCTTTCTTTGAATATCTGTTACAAAACCAGTATTTCTAAAAATCTGTACAACATTATCCATCGAACGAACAGAACCAACCTCTTTGGAAACATAATCCTCTTTTTCCAAATGAGCGTTCATTTGTGGCGGATTGAGCGCCTCTGTTGACCAACTAAAACTAGTCTCCACCGCATCTTCGTCTTCTGCCAAAGAAGACAAAAACGGTGTCTTGTCCGGAGTAATATCCGTTATGATAGGAGAAATATCCTCGTCATTTCCCCAAGCATCAAACGAATAAGACTGATTAGCACTAGGACCTGAATCTCTAACTACTGCCATAATAAAATCACCTCTTAAAAAATTTGTATTTATAATAAAATAGAGCCTGCACCTTTAAAAATGCAAACCCTATGACTATTTATCGCTATTAAACATCTGCCTTACAGCCTTTATCTTATCTCGATATGGCAATGTGCCAAGTTTGGCAACATCATTTTTACGCACCAACACATCGTTGCCAACACCAGCATTTTCAAGCACTGGCGGTTTTACCATTGTTGCCACCCTGCCAACATTATTTTTCCGTGCATAATACTCAAGACGAGTATCCTCAAAATACTTTTGCAAAATCGGAAGTTGCGCCCTTGTAATAGTTCTGTTTTGCAAAGCCTTGATAACAGGAATAATGTTTACAGCCTCAACATAAGGCAGCTTTTCTAACCTTGACCCCATAAACTTATCAATCTCATCAAAATTAGGCTCTTTTTTTCTCATATCCTCTGTAAAAACAACTACCTCTTGAATAGCTTCAGAGCATTCTCTTTGCCTTATCGCCTCTTCTTGCTTAATACGTTCAACATCAGCAATAACCCTATTGCGATTAAAATCAAGCGCCGATTTATAAGCATTAGCCTTCTCTTGCAATTGTTTATCATCAGAATACTCAGCCATCTCCAAATCATCTTGCGTTATCCCTAACTCTTGCAAGGTCAATTTTTTCGCAACATCTTCCACTTTTTTATAATAATCAATTGGAGATACCTGTTCATTTTGCACCTGGTCTTCTTGGCTTACATTATTAGGCGCTAAAAAGGCTTGTGTATTTTCAGCATTTACTTGCATTTGCTGATTTGCAGCATTTATAGACTCAATGCTCAGCCCTTCAACAACCCCTGTTTGTCTTGGTGCTACAATCTGTTTTTCCTGTTCTTTATTTGTATTTTCGCTTACATTATCAACGCTTACATCAGGATAATTACTTACAACCTTTTTTCTGCCACCATTATCAACAACCAACTTAAAACTATTTTTTTCAGAATAAACAGCCGTATCATCACTATTTACACTGCCCTCTTTTTGCCGCTCGTTAGGACTCTCTGGCACATCTGCCCCGCCCACATCAGCGCTGTCACTCGTTTGAGCTTGCGTAACTTGATTTATACTATTTTCCATTTCATCTGGCATAATAATCACTCCTTAACCTTATCTTCTTTTGCCTTGCTTATCACATCTAATTTCACTTTAGCAAGATGAATAACACCTTTTAACTTATCATCTAAAGCAAGAATTGCCTTATACTTCATCTGAACATTTAGCAAAGCATTATAATCTTGTGCCTCAACTAACTCTTTTAAAATATCATCTTCTTGACAATCAAGATAATAATCTAAAATCTCTTTTACATCTTTTGCCTTCTCGCCTAAATCCACAATCTCACGCAAATATTTATCTCTATCCTTAAAACCAGAATAATCGCTAGTACTAGTTATCTTATAAAGACGAGGCACTCTAATATTGTTTCTTTTTCTCATAATCCATCTGCTCCTTTTGTACAATATCTTGAGCATTAAGCTTCAAACCAAAATACTCCAGTAATTGCATTTTCGCAACTGGCGGCAAATCCTCATAGCGAATACTAATATTCGGTTGACGTGCCTTTTCAATCTCAAACTCTTTTTTCATCTTTTCAATCTCAAGAGTCTTTTGCTCAGCTTGTTGTGCCTGCTGCTGTTGCATTTGCGCTTGCTGTTTTGCCACATCACTATTAGGATCAAGTAAATAATTAGACACATTTCTAATACCCATTTTCTCAAGCAAATCCTTAACAAGCTCATACCAACTACTTTGATTGACAATCCCAAGATTAGCAAGCTGCGGATAAATCTGATTTATAAGTAGCATCAAATATTGAATCTGCGCTTCTTTAGTCCCAGCACCAGAGCCTACATTAATAATCAAATCATAATCTATATCAAGTTCATCTTTATTTATAATGATATTTTCATCTGCTAGGCGAATTATCTGCTCAGGTTGTAAATACTGCTGATTGAGTAATATAAGATACTTCATCATCGGAATAATAAAATTTTCGGCAAACATACGCGCCATATGCTTTAACCTTTTTTCCGCACTACCCATAATCGCTGTAAGACCTGTTGCCGTCTTATTTAAGCTATTGCTATCTAGCCCTTGATTATACCTAGTAGAGCCACTTTGCGCCTCAATCTCATTTTGTGCATACTCTAAAATATTCATCGTCAAAGGACTAATCGACAATTGCGCTCCCTCAGCAAAACTCTCACGTGGATTTTTATTGCTAGAGACCAAAACAAACTCATCATTTTCAATTAATGCATCAAAATCAACATCATTATTAACAAACATTCTCGGCGTATTATTTTTCGCCACATTAACAATAATCTGCCTAAAAATAGCCGTTTTTAAATCTTGCTGTTGCAATAAATTATCAGCAAAACTTTCATTTTCATTAAAAATAGCCACAGGATTTTTCTCGGCATTAGCGACAAAAAACGGTGCTAAATCTTTAAAATCATTATTACAAATGCTAATAGGCGTGTTTCCTATAGCATGTACAATAATATTTTCATAAATCCCGTCATTATTATAATCCACCTGCAAATATGCCTCATACAACTCAAAATTTTGGCTTGCATTATCATCATCTTTAATTTGATTGCCAATAGTATTTAACGCAGTATTTTTCTGTGTATCAAACAAATCATAATCACAATTGCCAGAAAAATCACTCATCGCCTTATCAATATTTTGATATATGCCGTCTTTTTCTTTTCTCTTTAAATAATCACCAGACACAATCTTCCTATGCGCCTTAAACTTAGATTCATAAATACTTTTTCCATCAGGTGTAAACCTAAACTCTGACGGCGACATATACTCAATAACCGGATAATTCTCCGAAACAGTAACTTTTTCAAAAGTTATAACAGACAAATCCTGTGCATCCTTAACAGCCTCTTGCTTTACAATCTCAATATTTCCTGTAGCCACCTCTTGATTTAACACCGCAATAGTTTGCATATCGTCATTAGAAACCATCAACTTATACCTGTCGCGTTTTTCATTTCTATTCCAGTAAATTTTTGCCACAGCATAATTTAGCTTTAAAGCATCAACCCAAATATTACTAATAAAAGTCGGATAATTATTCTTGTTTTGCAACTGATACTTGAGTAAAAGCTGTAATTTATTGGCGTTTTCATCATCATTTACATTAACGCCTTTAATATCAACAGGATCATCCCCCCCGATAAAAGGCTCACACAAACTAGGAAGCATCCAATCGATAGTAGTCTTAATATCCCGACTACAAAACCTTGACATCTCAGACATCGCAGG
Source organism: uncultured Acidaminococcales bacterium (assembly GCA_964551985.1). Classification (GTDB taxonomy): domain Bacteria; phylum Bacillota; class Negativicutes; order Acidaminococcales; family JAISLQ01; genus CAZKFG01. Next base: position 18,302 of record CAZKFG010000016.1, on the reverse strand, counting down.
AAACCTATTTTGATAATACTTTTCACTTGCAATATAAGCCTTATTACGCTCTTGTAACTTAGGACGAATAGTCGAAGTATAATAATCATCCGCCGCCTTTTTACACTTAGCAAAGGCAAGCATAATCTTATCAACCTCAATTTTTTTCAACGACTTTAAACTAATAACATTCTGACTTTTACTAGCTTTTGTCGCCGACTGGATAATAATATCTATCGGTTGCACAACGCGAGAATTTACACTATCACCATTTGTCTGATTATCAATAACCTGCCCTGCATTATTTAAATTAGCATTATTTATCGAAACATTCATACTTTCACCATCACTACTCAAAATACTCAGCCAGCACCACATTTACACTAGTGGCAGATACAATATAAACCGTCTCAGTCGCCTTTTGCGCCACAGGAATAAACCTACTGCTTTTAGCATACACAGCAATTCCGTTTGCTACGCTCACATCCTCGCCGCCGATATAAACAATGCTATCAGTCGGATTGCATACCTCAACAGCATGTCTGCCAGCTTTAGTGCCATTTTGCACATCAAGACTAGAAAGTTTTACAGCTTTATTCCCAACCGCCAAAACACTAGTCTTAATCTGTCCCACCCTTTGCAAAAACATAACCTAACCCCCTTTATTTTTAATAAATAATAAAAGACGATAGCTATTTGCCAGCGCCTTTACATAAAACTTCTTTAAACTCAATAAATACATTAGCCATTTTTTCTATCGACTGCTCAAACAACGTATGCTTTAAAGACCCAACATCATCTGGCGTAACAGTAGCAAAAACCAAATGCAACAACTCGTGCACTAAAACCTGCTCCATGTCATAAGAAAATAGCTCACTAGGATAATCAATCTCATCTAACAAATGAATAACAGCAGTTAAATTTGATAACTCATAATTAACCTCACCAAGACAATTTTCAGTCATTTTATTTGCTCGACATTTTATAAGCCTTATATTCCAATCCCCAAGCTTTAATCTCTTTTGCCACTCAACAAGCAATTTGTTTAATTCATCACTACTAAAAATTCTCTCCATTTTTCTCCCTTACATAGCACCATACTTGCGCATCTTACCCTGTTTACGCAAAAGTGCTATCTTACTATTAACATTTTTAACTACCGGCTGAGCAAAAGTCAAAGCTAAAGCATCAGCAAAGTTTGGCGACTGAAGTCCTCGCATTTTCATATCATTTTTACTCTCTAATTGCAGCTTACCTCTGCTATTTAAAAAAGCCTCCGGCGCCACCAAATCATTTGCTATATCCTTATTATCTTCAATGCACCCGCCATTTTTCAGCCAATCTTTAAGCAGCGCCCACATTTCTACCCTTTTATTAGCGTAATAATCATCACTAGCTCGAGACGAAAAAGCAATAAGCTCCCAACTATCCCCCCTGCCCATCGACTTTAAACAACTATAAATACCTGTACCATACCCTTGATCAATAAACCCTTTCGCCATAGAATACTCATCTTGAAAAGCAGCGAGCTTTCCAGCAATATAACTATCATCATCATTAAACGCAACCTCTAAAAGCACCTTAGTATAATTACCCTGCCTTAAATACACAACAAGCTTATCATCTCCCGTCCAAGCAGGGTCAACCCCAATAATTACAGGCGCAAAACTATAACTTGGCTCTGTTAAACTTTTATACCCATCAACAGCCCTACGCACTAAATCATTGCTAATCAACTGACCAGATGACAAATTAGGGAACTGACCCAAGATGCGAACCCTTACAAAATCACTATCAATGCCATACATATCAATCCACTTATCAAGCTGCACCTTATTGCTAATATCCACACTACGACTATCAATCTGCCTTTTATGCCAATAATTTCTGTGTTTATGGAAACAATCATAAAACCTACCACTATTGCGCGTAGGATTACCAAACGCACACCACAAAATCTCAGTATTTTTATCAGTTGTCGCACCCTCGACAACATCCCAAATACTATCGGCTATAGCAGACGCCTCATCAAAAACAATAAGTACACGTTTACCCTGATTATGCATACCAGCAAACGCCTCAGGATTATTCTCCGACCAAGCAATTGCATCCATTCGCCAAGTTTTTTCGTGCTCCTTATCCGCACTATAATATGACGTTGCCGTATACTCAAACAAATCCTTGCCAATAAATAACCTATGCCACTTAGACAGCTCCGCCCACGTTTTAGTCCTAAGCTGCGTATCAGTATTGGCAGTAACAAGCCCCTTACTATCTTCAAAAGTACTAATAGCCCACAAAATAAGCCAAGCCACAACAGCAGACTTTCCAATACCGTGCCCGGAAGCTACTGCCTGTTGAACGACCTTATCAGGCGTTTTAAGCCCCTTTGCCATTTCATCTAATAAATCAATCTGCCAATCTTGCGGCTTTTGCCCAGCTAATTCACCTTGCCCCCATTCAAACGCCGCCCACACAAAACCGGCAGGGTCGTGAGTAAATTCACCCAAAAACGCTGCTATTTCATTTTTATTTTCAACAGACAATTTATTATCTTTGCCCACTATCATCACCGCCACTGCCAACATCAACAACATCAATCGTGCGCATTGTCGCCCGCTCTCTTGCCTCTTTTAAAGTCTTTGTTATACCTGTTTTGTCATCAATAACAATCTCTTGTTTATCCCGCCAACGCTTAGCCCGGCGATTTTTAAGCCAAAAAATACCCGCTGTAGTATCAGCAGGCATATGCTTTTGCACAACTTTTTTAAGCTCTCTTATCTCGCCAAATTTATCTAGCACCTCTTCTATAACTATCTCTTCGTACCTATAACCAAGCGCCCTTTTAAGTAGAGCATTCTCCACCTCAATATCAAACGACAACTTATTATCGTGGATAAAAACATCAAACTCTGTGCATTTTTTTTGGAAATTATAAAAAGTTGTCGCAGTTACCCCAAGTTTTGCCGCTATCTGCTCATTAGTCAAACCACTTCTTAGCCACCCTTGAAGCATCTTTTTATTATCATCTTTGAGAAACCAACTAGCAATAATTGAGCGCCTACCTGTATCCTTTTTACCATCATCACGCAGCAAAAACCTATCTGCGCTATGATTTGACCCTTTATCCCTAACAACCCTTTTTTTAGTAGATTTGCTTTTTTTATCCATATTTTCACTACCCCACCAAAAAAACACCCTCTAAAACCCTCTGTGAGCTGTTTTCATCACCTAGCCAATATAATTGCACTCGCCTTTTTTAAGACCTCAAAAAACTAAACACTAATAACAACGGTGCAGACAAAGGAAAGGAGGACAACCATCATCTGCACCATAAATATAAAAAACACCTGTTAAAATAAACAAGTGTTTCAAACTGTAAAAGAATATTAAATTTTTCATCATTATACCATACACATCCTCTAAAAACAACCACCATTCCGGAATAAACAAAAATAAATTTCAAAACACTAATTTTTACCATACCTATTAAACCTACTATAAGGACTAATAAGCCTGCGCCCTGCCGCAGCTAAAATAGCAAACCTTATAACATCATCACGCATCGCATAAAAACAACTTTTTGAAATATCTAACTTCTTACAAATAATTTTCCAACTGCAATTTTCTAAAAACCTCAACCGATAAAAACTCGACATGCTAGCATTATTCAAATAATAACTACGCACACACTTTTCAACCTCAAGCCAAAGCTCGGGCTTTTTAACCTTCATAACCTCACGCTCACCACACAAATAAGCACCACAAGGAACATACACCACCTTAACCTCACAAATATTTTTAATAGCACTAATAGCAGTAGGATCACTAACAAAAGTGTGTCCCGTACCATTACCGCCAGATCGCCCCTTGCCACTATCCAAACGTACAACAAGCACCTCATTTTTAATCTTATCAGCATTACTTAAAACAAATTCCACAAAACTTTCAACATTTACCATCACATATCCCCTTTATAGTCGGATACTTCTCTATAATATTAAAACCCCAAACAACTTTGCTCTACCGCAATCGGCAAAACACTTATGCAAACCTCTGCACGAGGATTAGTTTTATCAATACCAACAATGCGTGTTCCGTCCCAAAATATAATCTGTTTGTCATCGGCTATTATATTCGCTGATTGTAAAATATCAGCAGTTGCCTGCATTAACCCTGTCAAATCAGGATAGCCTTGACGACTTGGCATAAAGTATTTAACTGCAACGTGCAGTGGATTTTTTATTGTTTCGCCTCTTGGTATATCTCTACCACGCATACACATTATTTGCTTTTGACAGTCTTTTTCATAGTTTATAAAGTTTTCCGATGGCAAGACTTTTGTAAAATTGCCACAGCGAACAACCCTGTTACTCGTCTTTTTTGTGTACGGTCTGCCTTTTAGGGTGAATTTAATTAGCTGCATTTAGCAATTCCGGATTGTTGTGTATGTTGCCGATTATTTCACATTTTGCGGTATATTCGCAATTTATGTTAAAATTACACCATTCGTCATTCCAACACACAACGCGTTTTACTTTTCCTACTTTAACTGGTGCAAGAGTAATAACTTCTTCAAGTTCTGTAATATCTCCCTCATAAATTTCAACACCGTTCTTGTCTTTTAGTCCTATGTATTGCCCAACTGTTTCAGGAATACATTTAATATATTCTTTTGTGTCTTCTGTGATTATTGTTGCATAAAATTGTTCATTGACATGATAACCGTATACCCACTCGCCAGTATCTACCCTTTTTCCTCTAAATTTAATTTCACGCATAATATCACTCCTGTAAAATGTTTTTAAGATGTTTTCTACATTCTTCGCAAATAAAAATAACAGTTCCGCTTTTGTGGTCTTGTATAAATCTTAAAAGCATTACATTGTTTTTCCCAGAACAAACACTACACCACTTATCTTTATAAATAGAGTTTAGTTCTTCAATGAAAATATTCATATTATCAACTCCCTAAAACGGCACATCATCAGGGAAGATCTCGCCATTAAATACCTCTTGCGCCTGTTGGACAATTGGCTCTACAGGCTTTTTGTCGTCTTTGTAGCTCAAAAACTCCACCGTCTGAGCTATAACCTCTGTAACATAGCGCTTAGAGCCTGTTTTATCTTCATAGTTTCTAACCTGCAAACGTCCATCAACCAAGACTTTTTGACCTTTGACAAGGTTATTACCACACACTTCAGCTACTTTACCCCACACAACAATAGGAATAAAATCAGCCTCTTTTTTTTCACCAAAACTGCGGTCTACTGCTAAATTAAAACCAGCTACGCATTTACCCGACTGCCTGTAACGCACATCAGGGTCTTTGGTTAGCCGCCCAACTAATATTGCTTTGTTCAAAATAAAATTCCCCCTGGTTCTTTTGCTTTTTTAGGTTTTTCAGATGCTCTAGCTCTTATCATGCGGTTATAAGCTTTAGCGCAACAACAATCGTCATCCATTTCGTTTACATCGCAAAAATCGCAATAATCATCATGACCACAAGCGGTTATATCGTCATATCGCTTTATTCGCTGTTTTTCTAATGCTTTTTGTCGGTCATAGTTAGTCATAACTACCCCCAATCAATAAAACCAAACCCCAGCGGCGAGTTATCCACATATCCACCGCCTCTACTATTACTAGTTTCGTTTTATTTAGTTTAGTTTAGTATAGTTTATTTATGTCTATACGTTGTACTATGGTTTATACTCTGTTTATACTATGGTTTGTACTCTGTTTATACTATGGTTTGCACTGCGTATTTGTAAGTACATTTATTTATCAACAGGTGTATTTATAGAGTTATCCACAGTTTCATCATACAATTTGATGATTTTATAGCGTGACGGGCTACCTTTTTGACCTGCTTTATAGTCAATTAACCCCCTTTGTATTAGCATAGCCCTGCTATTTATAAAAACACTTTCATTTGTTATACCACAATCAAGCATCAACCTTGCATTTGTAGCACCAAACCACTCCAGCCACCCAAGCTCGTTATTTATCTCAAGTAAGTTGTAATAAATAACTTGTGCTTTTGTATTTAGAGCGCTTGACAGCTTAAATGCCCGAAAGGCTTTGATTTGTCTGATATAATTCATAATTGCTCCTTGTTAAAATTAATGTCTACATTTCTATTGTTGATTTATCTATTTTAAGAACGTTTTCTAAACGATTACAGACTTGCAGGCGGTTACCAACAAACACATTTTTTTGCCATTATAATAATTTTCAGTTATTGAAAAATCGCCAACCTCTCTTGCCTCGACAACTACAGTACACTTTTTGCAATTTGCAGTAAAACTATGTAAATCTTTGATATGCCTGTTTGTTAGCATTTTTTGTAAATATTTAAATAAATCCATCTTTTAACTGCCTCGCTGTTTATTCGTCATCATGACTGTTCTCGCCTTCGACTATATAGCATTGCAATCCGCATTTTTCGCATATCAAAAGCCCTGTTCCATCATTCCAGTGGTCGCTAAAATCAATTTCATCGCTTCCACATTCTTGACAGTAACATATTTGCGTTGGCGGGTATCCGCTAATTTGTACCATAATTTTTACCTCCTAACAATAACCTTGAATAATTCCCACGCAAACCCAAGCTTTATCATCACAATTACCAAATTGACAGACAACGCCACTCAAAGGTGCGTTTGCAATAACTGTTATAACGTCTCCTTGAATATATCCGTTTTCTTTAGCTATATTTTGTGCTTTTGCCAATGTAAAAAAATCACCATCTGCATCGCAAAATATTTGTTCTATGCATTTATCGCCAAAGATTATTTGCACAAAATCTGCATATATCTTTTGTCCGGGCGATAACCTTTCTCCCATTTGCATACTATCACCCTACAACCACAGGTATGCCTGTGATAGCCTCTATTTCTAGTTTAAATTTATCTGCGATGCCGTTATCACTGCTTATGTGTATAAGCGTTATACTTTGTAGCTTGCTCCAGTCGTTGGCTTTGAAGAACTCTTTGCATGTGCCTAGGTTCATGTGGCTTTCAAGTGTTCTATTGGCTCGTGCTTTATTGATAGTCCCTGCATTAACGCTATCTGTTAATTTATCCAAATCATAGTTGCACTCAATCATCACATGCGTAATGCCTGTAAATTTGTACTTAATATAATATGTATCTGTGGCAAAGAGTAGCTTGTTATCTTGATTTTGGATGAGAAAACAAAGTGGCTCTTGTGCATCGTGCTGAGCTTCGAATGGCAGTATTACCCAGTTGTCAAGAGTAAATTGCTGTTTGGCTTTAATGATTCGTAAATTGTGGTGTTTTAACTCCAGAGCATTTGCTGTGCCAGCTGAGCAATAACAATTTATACCATACTTTAAACAGTCCTCAATCGCCTTACAGTGGTCTTTGTGTTCGTGGGAGACCAAACACCCGTGTATGCTTTTGAAATCGAATTGCAAGGCGTTTTGTAGCTTTTTAAATGGTATACCGCACTCGATTAGCAGCTTGTTGTTGTCTTTATCTGCAATCAGGTAGCAGTTGCCACTACTACCTGACGCTATTATTTTGATGTCCATTTTACCAGTCCGGTTGTAGTGCTGGTTGTTCTGGTTGGCTTATTTGCTCTGCTGGTGCTGGATCCATTTCTATATCTATTGTTTCACTGTTGGCGTTTTGCTCGATTTCATCAGTGTATTTACTGTCCATTTCAATATCTGTAGCTATAGTTCTTTGCATGTCAATCGACATGTAGCCGTATTTGCTAATTAGATTACGTATAACCGTCTTGAGCGCCATTTCGTCAAACTCTGTTTGCCATGGCATACTGGAGTTGCTAAAGCCTTTAGAGTATTTTTTTGCATGAGCCAAAAGCTCTTCTTTTTTCCAATAAACAGTCTTTTTAAAACCGTTTAACAGTTCAAAATAGCCAAAGTAGCCGATAACAGTGTCAGAGGTTTTCTCGCCTGTAAGGTCAATTTCACCGGTTAATTTGTTAGCCCCTTTAAGTTCGCCCTCATAAACCATATCGGCGTTTAGCACCCTGTATTCGCCTGTGCGCATAGCTAGTTGGATATATCCTTTGTAGCCTAAAATGAATGTTGCATTTACTTTGACTTCTCCAGTTTTTTTATTGTTTTCCTTAAATGGCACTATGTAGGCAAAGCCTAAAGATTTATTAATAGGTAATTTTAAAGTCGCCGCTTTTAGAGCTTCAGCGATTATCTGAGCAGGCGGCACATCTTGCAAGAGTTTTTCGTTGCTATACAGGTCAATTATTGAGGCGACAAACAACGGTGCGCCGTCTTTGAGTGCGTTTTTGAACTGCTCTTGCACACTTTGCGAGCTTAACACTCCTTTTAACCTGTCAACCGGTTTTAATGCTTTTGTCTCTGTCATTGCTTACACTCCTTTTTTTGTCCAAGTTATTTCTGTAACAAGTTTTTCTATAGTTTTCACTTCTACCTCAAAAGGTTGTTCGTAAAATTCATTTTCGTGATTTTCAGTTAGTCCAATATCGGCAGAAATTGCAAAAAACCTATTGCCGACTTTGACAATATTTGTTTGAGTATAAAACCACCTGCGATTATCGCCTTTTTCTTCAAGTATAACTTCGCCGTCAAAGTCATAAAATAATTCCTCTAATTCATCTTTACTGAAATCATATCCGCAATCAATTTTTGCCAAAAAATCTACATATGTCATCATCTACCCCGCCTTTTGCATTCTTAATTTTTTGTCATTTTCAGATACTATCAATTTAATTACCTGGGCATTTACATCTATAAACTTAGTCACCGCCTCGGCGTTGTCGATAAATATAGGAACTTTAACGCCGCTGTGATTGGATAACACGCTTATAATCTCTAGCCCTGCGTTAATCATCGCCCCACGATTTAACCCTTTGCCGTATCTTGCGCCACCTACAACCGCTTGGCAGCACTCAATAAGTCCGCCGTCAACTTGTTTGTCGAACAACTGGAATTGTACCGATGTAAATTTGCTATTGATTTTATCCGTCAAAAAGCTAACTTTGGCAATAATATAATCTTCGATTAGTTGCATGTTTTCGCAACACTTCATATATTCATCAGCAAGGCGTTTTTCCTCTGCTTTTAATTCATCGATACGTTTATTGGTGTTTGTTACCTGCATTTTCTGGGCGATAAGTGTTTGGATAATACCCTCTTTCTCGTCCAAATCGAGCAATGTCGCTTCTAATTCTTTTTGCTTTTCGATAATTACACTGTCAGAATTGGCAGTTAAAAGCTTGTTTTGGGCTTCTTGCTTACGCCTTAATGTTGCTTGATAAATAGGGTTGTCTTCAAGTTTATTAGCCTGCTCTATTTGCTCGATTTTGCATAATAACTGTTCTTGTTTATCTTTGTAACATTTTATTACAAGCTGGTCCATTTTGAGCTTTTCTTGGTTTTCCTTGATTTGCTGCTCTATTTCTTTAAGCTTAGCTTTTTGAGTTTTGCCCGAAATGTCTATTTCTTCTAACTTTTTAGCTTTGTTTAAGTTAAAATCTGCTTGTCTTTTGTCAAGCAGTTCTTTTAGATATGGCTGATTACAAGTAGGGCAGGTGTTGCCCTCGCTACACTTTTGGGCAGCTAGTTCAATGTATTTTACCCTCATTAAATCAAGGTCTTTTTCAATACTTGCTTTTTGAGCGGCTAAACTCTCTTGCATGTCTCGAGTAAATTTGTAGAGGCTTTGCTCTTTTTTGAGCTGTTCTAGTTCTGCATATATTTTTGCCGTTTCGGTTGCTATATGCTGCCTGTTAGACGTTTCAAGATCGGCAAGAGCGGCGTTTATTTCGCTTATTTCTATTTTTATCGCTACTTGAGCATCACCGTTTTTAAGGTCTGCTATAGCTTGATTTATTTCGCTTTTTTCTTTTGATATAGAGTTGGCTTTTGCATACAAACTCTCGGTGGACTGCTCACATTCGGCTGGTATCGAGCGGCTCAATTCGTCAATTCTTGCCGGTATTTCCTGCAACTGTTTATTTATCTTGGTTTTCGTAGCGTTTAAAACCTTTTTGGTATCATCAATGCTGTTATTGTTTAAAACGCTTGGCAGGTCCTTAAAGTCTGGATTTTGCTTGATAACCTCGTCCATGCTAACGTCACCAACCAAAGCAATTAACGCCTCGCGCCTCTCTTGCCAAGTGAGATTGTTGTTAAAGTACAATGGATTTGACAAGGTTTTAACTGTTTTCTCATCGCCTAGTACTTCTAAAACTTTTTTGTCGTATTCGCCTTTTTGAACTGGTACGTTGTTTATAAAATAATCTGATTTATGACCCGAAAACTCTTTTTTGACGTTGCCGCGTTTCTTCGTCCATTCTTCACGGTATACTTTTGTAAAACTAATGCTATCAAAAATAACCGTTACACTGTGATCAATAAAAGGGATTTCACCCTCATCGTTTCGTCGTTTTATGTCAAAAACAGCCTTGTCCTCGCTGTCTTTGTGGAACAAGCACCAGGTGAATGCATCAAAGATAGTTGTTTTGCCTGCGGCGTTGTCGCCGTATATATTTACGCTCTCACCGCTCAAGTCTAATTCAAAGTTTTTAATCCCCTTGAATTCTTCTATAATAAGTTTATTTAACTTCATAACTTCAACCCCCTACAGTTTCAATTCTCTGCCTATTAAAAAACTGATTATCCCGATTATAAACAAAACCGCCATCCTGTTCAAAAATATCCTATCTTTTTCTCTGTTGTACATTATGAACTTTTTAGTTGTGTTAAATTTTGTGTTGGTAACTTCGCCTGTTGTCATTTTTCACCGTTCCTTATTCAACTTACCGTCCACGCCACGAACTTGTGGACCATTTTTTATTTGTTCGTCCATAAACCCACGCAACGCATGGTCCATATTTTTTGGTTTTATTTTTTCATCTAGCAAATTTAGTCGTTGCCTGTTACTCGCTAATTCCGTATTGATAGTCGACAAATTGCTCTCAATCTGGTCAATCTTTGCCATGTTAATATAATATTTATAGGTTAAAAATGTTGCTGCGATTATTACCGCAAGCGCAAACCAAGATAACGGAACTAACGCTGTAGTTATTCGCTTATTCAAGGCACTTTCAAACTCACCTGCAAGCTCTTTTACTTGGCTATCTGACCAATCTTCAATGTTGTTTTTATCCTGCATACAATCACCTCTTGCTTTTTTATTGTAGAGGTGCTAAACTTTTGTTAGTTCTTGGTGTTTAGCACTTCATGAGTACTAGCACTTTCTAAAGTCGTACGCTTTGCAGAGCGTGCGGCTTTTGCTTTTACAGGATTGCCCCAATAATCATACCTTGTTATGCCTTCAAACGGCTTGCTCTCTCTAGGTCCTCTAGGCGGAATATCAAGTATGAATTTCTGTTTTGGCTTTCTGTCCTCAAGCCACTGATTAAAATCACTTTCCTTAACATAAATGCTCTGACCTATTTGCGTTACAGGTAACCCTTTAGTGTAGCGCCAATGCCAAATAGTCGCTTCGGATTTGCCTGTAAGCTCGGCTAAGTCTTTGATTGTAAGTAATTTATATTTACCTTCTGACAAATCGGTTTGCATCACTTCACCCCCTTGATTTTTTTTACATGCTATGCCATGATATAGTTACCTTTAAAATTCAATATTTTTATGTTTACCGCTGGAGTGATGACCCAGCGGCTTTTTTTATTCATTTATTCCAAACTCCCCTTTTTTGTTTAACTAATTGCCCCGCAAACATTTTTTTGCTATACTTGAACTAATAATTCACTCTACGCCCGATTGCAGTCGGGCTGTTTTTCTATATCGACCTTTTGTTCCAGCAAATAGTCGATTGACCCACCTAATAACTGCTTAATTTTCTCCCAAACATCAATGCTACCCTTAGAAGTTCCAGCTTCTAAAGACTTGTAATGCCTGTCTGTTATGCCAATAAGTTTTGCAACTTCTATTTGTGTTAAGTCTGCTTTCTTACGGGCATCTATTAAATTTTTTCTCATTAATCCTCTTCGCACCACCGCCACCCCTTTTATTTATAAAGTGTATTTTAAATTCACCTTATGTGTTTATTTTAGTGCAATTTAATTTCACTTGTCAAGTATCTTTAAAAAAATTTTTAGGAGATGTGTTTTATGGATTATTTTTCAACTAGATTTAAAGAACTAAAAACCTCTAAAAAATGTACTTATCAAGAACTTGCAGACTTTTTAAACTTAACCCCTCGTACCCTTAAATTTTATGCCTCTGGTGATGTTAAACCAGACTATAAAGGATTAATCGCCCTAGCTGACTACTTTGACGTGTCGCTTGATTATCTTGTTGGTAGGAGTGATGTTAAAGAAAGGAGATGATAGTATCAAACTAAATCACGATTTAATTAGAAATCTTCTTCTTAAAATAGAAGAAATTTCTGACGGTAAAAACAAAATATCTTACGAACACTTACATAAAAACCTTCAAAACTATAACGGACTTGAACTGAGTTACCACTTAAAATATTTACGAGAAAGTAATTTCATTCAACCAGCAGGCGATTTTCACATTTTAGATATAACCCCTATTGGCAGGAACTATTTAGACAACATTCGCAACAATAGCATTTGGGGAAATACAAAAGCTAAATTTCAACCACTTGAATCTGTAACCTTTTCTGTAATTACAGAAATTGCCAAATCATTAACCTTAAAAGCATTAGGATTATAAACGATAGTATTATTTTCAATATATGCTTTAGCAACACTAAAAACCTCATCAATATTACTTAAAGTAATCTTATGCTCGTGTAAAATTGCTACTATTTTAATTGCTGGATCATATAACTCCACTAAATCACCCCCTATTTATTTCTATATCACCAGTTACAGCTGACGATACAGGGAACAACTCCTCTACTGTGCTGTTTAGCACTTTGGCAATTCGGATTGCAGTCCGAACCTTAGGCTCTCTTTTACCGTATTCATAATCTTGATAACCTCTTTCAGTTATCTTTGATTCTTTCGCAATTTTCACTTGCGTTAAACCCATTTTTTCACGTTTATCTTTTAAAATACTCACTAACCACCACCCCTTTTGTATTTAACACGCTATTTATATCGTGCTATGTTTTCATGTTATCACGTTATATTTATCGTGTCAATATCCTTTTAAAAAATTTGGAGGTATTGCCATGATTAATTTGCCGTCTGCCCTAAAACGATTTCGTAAAGAATTTAAGGTTACTCAAAAACAAGCTGCCAGTGCTGCCAATGTCGCCGAACGTGTATACCAATCTTATGAATATGGAAAAGTCGTTCCAACTGCAACCGTATTAATCGCCCTGGCTGACTACTTCGACGTGTCGCTTGATTACCTTGTCGGTAGGAGTGACAACCCAAATTCTCATAAAGCTTAAGGAGAAATAAAATGAAGCTATTAGACAAAATAAAGCTATTATTAGGCATCCCTCTAATAGGTGCTCCCATTTTTATTTTAGCTATTATTCTCGTCCCGACAGGTATGTTACTAAGATCCATGCCCAGTTTCTTTGACCTTCTTTTAACAGACTATGAAAATGGAAGCAAAAAGTCAGTATTTTTAATATTACTAGTATGCGCTTTTTTTCTATCTCTTATAGTAAAAGGCTTTTTCCAAGTACTTATACTATTGGATGACTTTATTTATTATGTAACTGGGATTATATCTCCAAAATTCAATTTAGTAGTTTTTATCTTTTCTTTTTTATTAATGATATTATTTTTTTACTCCTTTAAAGCAACTAAGCCGATAAACAAAAAAGATGAATAATCAAGACTTTATTGTTAAAAATAAATCTAAGGAAGTGATTACAATGTCCACCTATCGGCTAATCCAGTTAGCTTCGGCAGCCATTGTCCCAACTATCATCTTATTTTCAGCTATGTTTCTTGCTATATCTGCCTTAAAATCAAAAGGAATTTATCTACCCATCAAAAAAAGATTTTTAGTAGTACTTTTTTATGCCATAGCTTTCTTGTGTCTTCTTGTTGGCATAAATATAATTCAATATAGCGTTTATATAATTCTTGTCTCAATCTTGTTATGGGCATCAAGTAGAATGTTTTAGACAAACTTACCGCTCCTAAATTAGAGCTTTTCTTTTTTTCATATACTCACGCCCCCCTCTTATCTTGCAACAACAGCTCTTCCTCAAAATTTCTAATTGCAGAAAGCGGAATATTGAAAAAATCAGCTAACTTTGCGGCAAGCGATAAATTCATATCCGCTTGGCGTTTACCATTTTCTATATCAGCATAATAATTCTGTGATATTCCTAACTTCTCTGCTATATCCTCTTGTGTTAAACCTACTTTCTCTCTATATCCCCTAAGCCATAATCTCAAAAAAATCACCTCCAACTAATTGAATATCTCATATTGTGATAATATCACCTATAAAAATACTTGTCAACCCATTTCGAGATATTTATTGTTTTATATTGTTTTTCTTATCGCTTTTTGAGATAATAAAAACAAACATTGAGGTGGATATATGCTACAACTTAAAGCACTACGAGAAGCTAAAAATATAAGCCAAGAAAAATTTGCAAAAGAGCTAAATGTAGCTCAAAATACAGTTTCAAACTGGGAAAGAGGTGTTAGAAATCCAGATAACGAAATGTTAATCAAAATAGCTAATTATTTCGATGTCTCAATAGACTACCTGTTAGACAAAAAAACACCTTCCGTTTCCAAAGAAAAAACTTTCCAAATACTACAAATATATGATGCTTTATCTGATGAGGGGAAACATAAGTTAGAGGCTTATGTCGATGACCTACTAAGTAACCCTAAAAACAGAAAATAAAAATCAGTAAAGAGGCGATTTAATGCAAAAAAAAATTACAAAAAAGCATTGATCAACTAACTAATTCTGCTAAAGATAGACTAATTGCTTATGCAATTTTGCTTTTAAAAAAAACCTACAAAAAAGAACTTACAAAAAGAAATCATAATATAAAATACCCAAAAAAATAATTATTATACCTGCTTAGTGGTGTATACTCCTAGCATAAGCTTTAAAACAAATAGATCGCCAAAAAAGGCGGTTTATTTTTATATAGGGCTATTTAAATTTAGAAGGTAGGTGAAAATCTTGTCTTCAGTTTTCGGTGTCATTACAATTATGCTTACATATAACTTTGCAAAAAACGCATATAAAGACAAAAAATATCTAAAAATGACAGGCATAATCATTTTAGGAATTATTATAATCTGTTTTTTAGCGGCAATGCGAGCTCAATTAAGAAAATAAAAAAATGTTTAAAATTAAGAAAGTGGTGGAAAAATGAAAAAAATATTAACAGTTATTTTATTTTTAACAGTGCTAAGCTTTGCAAGCATAGCAAACGCAGCAAATTGGGAATGGATTACATCTGATAATAAAGTAGGCTTTTTCTTTGATACGCAATCTTTCCAAAAAGTTGACTATTCTAAAAACTATACTGTTTGGCTAAAATATCAATATACAGAAGCATATGGCGAAAAAATTTCAAAAGATTTTGGTTACAAAGAAGCTGTATCGCATACCCTAGTTAAGCACGAATTTGATTTTAAAAACCAAAAATTTCGAATATTATCGGCTTTTTATTATTCGAAAAGCAATACCAGCCTTGACTATTTAAAAACAACAAGTCAATGGGTAGATATTCCGCCTGGAAGTATGTGGGAATCCGTGATGCTTAAAACCTATGAATATTATCTAAAACACTATTAATCAACGGCTTTTGTATTTGGTAAGTAAAATGGATAAATATTAGAAAGTGTGTGATTATATGATTACAATAAAACGCAAGCGGCAAAATTTTAGCAAATTATTATCTAGTATTTTTATCTTTATTCTTTTATTTTTCTCTACAAATACAATATTTGCTGCAAACACTGTAAAGCACACAATTAACGAACTAGATTTAAGCATTGATTTACCAAATAATCTAGTTGTGTTTACAAGAAATATCGACCCGAAAGACAAAAACCTTGCTTTATTTGGTTTTGACAAAGCAGCTTTAGAAAATTATTACAAATCTGCCGGTATCTATCTAAATGCTATCGCAAAAGACTTATCATATGAAATTGTTATAATAATGCCGGAAAATGCTAAACTATCAGGCGTACACTTTTTGGATATTCCCAATGACCAAATTATGAGAGAAATGCTCTCTAGCATTGAGAGTGAATACACAAAATTAGGACTTACATATAAAGGTTGCGAAATATATCAAAATGAACAAACCAAGTTCTTAAAAGCATTTCTTGAACAGTCAACTGAAAGAGGATTAACACGTACCACTCAGTACTATACCGTATACAAAAATAAACCAATAAGCATTACAATGCATTCTTATAACAAAACAGCTAATATCTATATGCAAAAGCCTTTTCAAACAATAGTTGACAGTGCTGTTTTTTCAACATTAAACAATAAAGAAGTTTACTATAATAACGAAAATATAGGCGTAAGTTTTAAACTCCCTACAGGCTGGCTAGAAAAACCGCTTTTCAAAGAGCGTAAACACCTAAAAATCAAATACGTAAACAACAACGATACAATCATGTTCGGTTTTACTGATATATGGAGTCAATTGCCTGATGATCTAAAAAAAGCTTTTAAAAAAAGCGACTTAAATAGCGATATTTTTTCTATTGAAGATGTAAAAGAAATGTTTGCTACTGATACATCAAAAATTATTTCTGTAGATTATGAAATTATAAACGATATTAAATATTTTAAAGTTATAAGAAAAAGCGATATCGAAACTAACAACACTATATTCACTCTAACCCTTAAATCCTATGTAATATATTTAGACGGAATTATGTACGAATATATTTTAAGTACAACAAAAAATACAACAGAAAACACAGGTTTTTTAGCTCTAATGAAATCTATCAAATACAAAAATCCACCAAAAGCCTTAAAAAATAAAACTATCTTAAAAAATAATTTTGAACTCGATACTAAGTTTATTTTATAAGCTTTTATCTATTAATTTACTTATTAATATTTACACCTTTCCTAAAGAAAAAACATTGAATATTTTTAAAGCAGGTGAAAACATGCCAAAAACAATAGAACCTAGAGCCAACAACAAATACATATTAACAGTATCCGGCGGCTATTTGGGTAAAGACCAAGTACTTTATCGAAAGACTGTGATATGTAAAAACCTAACCGAAGCCACCAAACAATATGCCCTATTCAAAGCCGAATGCCTAAAAGGAAAACACTTAGCCTCAACAGACGAAAAAATGACCTTAGACCAATTCTATGACTTTTGGAAAGAAAACTATGCACAAGGACACCTGTCAACATCTACAATCAACAATGAAGACTACCTATACGACAGAATATCCAAAGCCTTCGGCGGCGTACGCATCGATAAAATAAACAATTTAATATGTGTTAGTTTCTTTGAAAATCTACGCACAGTTACCCTCAAAAACAAAACATTGTCGCCAGAAACAATAAAAAAACACTACAAACTACTAAACAAACTCTTTAACTTCGCTGTAAAATGGGACGTCGTGCAATCTAATCCGCTCAATAAAGTAGACCGCCCCAAAGCACAAAAAGGCATAAAAATAATGCCATCACAAGATGACATTGCAAAATTAGCCAATCACATTTTTACAAAAAAAGAACTAAACCACAAACTATGGTTTATGCTCGCTCTTGGTATGGGCTTACGCCGAGAAGAAATATTCGGACTACAAATAAAAGACATCGACCTAAAAACAAAAACCATCGCCATAAATAGAGCCGTCATATATCTGTCCGGACAAGGCATACAAGTCGTTCCGACAAAAACAAAAACCAGCGCAAGAAATCTCACAATGCCAGAGATGATTTTTGTTCTAATGCAAAAATACATACAATCATTAAAAATAATACCCCTAGAAGGCTGGTTATTTTACAACCAAAACAAAATAACCCAGCCAGATGCCTTCAATAATATGCTAAAAAGAGCGTGCAAGACACTCGGCATAAATAGAATAACGCCACACACTCTAAGACACATGTACGGCAGCAATCTAATCAAGCAAGGGATTGATATAGCCCTAACCTCTAAACAGCTAGGACATACAAACAAAGGCTTTACACTCAATACATATATTCACGTTGTTGAAACAAATGATGACAGAGCTGCAATAGCTTCTCAATCCGTACTGGAAAATATAATACCTGCAAAATTGTAGGTATTTTCTTTTGCGGAAAAATAAGACACAAAATAAGACACAAAAACAAAAAACAGACTTTCGAAAATCTCGAAAGTCCGCAATTTTACTTGGTGGGCGATGACGGGATCGAACCGCCGACATCTTGCTTGTAA
>CAZKFG010000015.1:0-36040 GCA_964551985.1 uncultured Acidaminococcales bacterium | reverse complement strand
GTCAGCATCAAAATGTTTTGGATAATTTAAGACGCACGGGCTATGCCAGAGTACGTATAGACGGACAGCTTAGAGATTTAGATGAAGATATTACGCTCTCAAAAACACAAAAACACAGTATAGATGTAGTAGTAGATAGATTGGTTGTGCGTCAAGGAATAAATCAACGTTTGACAGACTCATTGGAGACCACGTTGTCTTTGGGTGATGGGTTTGTAGAAGTCAGTGATTTAGATGGCAAAAACTCAAGCATTTATAGTGAACAATTTGCTTGTGATGATTGTGGTATAAGTCTGCCGGAAATTGAGCCTCGCTTATTTTCTTTTAACAGCCCATATGGTGCTTGCCCTGTTTGTACTGGGCTTGGGATAAATATGGAATTTGACATAGACCTTGTAATTCCAGATCACAAAAAGCCATTTATTGATGGCGCGATTGAAGCCATGAGCAAAAACCCAAATTCTTATTTTATGTGTCAGTTTGAAGCGGTATTAAAGCATTATAAATATAGTTTGGAAAACTGTTGGGCAGATTTATCTGAAAAGGTAAAAAAGATAGTCTTATACGGCAATGAAGATAAAATATTTAACTTTGAATATGAAAATTTATCTGGTGAGATAAGAACTCATACTACATCATTTGAAGGTTTGTTTGTACTAATGGAACGCCGCCGCAAAGAGTCAATGTCTGAGAGTATGCGCTTAGAGATGGAAACATTTATGACAAGCCATCCTTGTCCAGAATGCAAAGGAGCAAGATTAAAACCAGAAGCACTCGGTGTTACTGTAGGAGACAAAAATATTCAGCAAGTTACAAGTATGACAGTTCGTGTTTGTTATGATTTTTTTAGTAATTTGAAGCTTGATCAAAGAGAAAAACTGATTGCCGAGCAAATTTTAAAAGAAATATTGGCAAGATTAAATTTTATGAATAATGTTGGACTTGATTATCTTACATTAGAGCGTGCAGCAGGTACATTATCCGGTGGCGAGGCACAGAGAATTAGACTAGCGACACAAATAGGTTCTGGTCTTGTCGGAGTTTTGTATATTCTAGATGAGCCAAGCATTGGCTTACATCAAAGAGATAATACAAGGTTACTTGATACTTTAAGACATTTAAGAGATATTGGCAATACTTTGATAGTAGTAGAACACGACGAAGAAACAATGTTTGCAGCAGACCATATTATTGATATAGGTCCCGGAGCCGGTGAACATGGTGGGCAAGTTGTTGCTGAAGGTACGGTCGAAGACATTATTAAATCGAAAAAATCTATAACAGGTAAATACTTAAGCGGCAAGTTGAGCATAGAAATGCCAATGGAAAGACGAAAACCAAACGGTAAATATTTAACTATTTTTGGTGCTCGTGGCAACAATTTGAAAAATATTGATGTAAAGATACCGCTTGGTCTATTTGTTGTTGTAAGTGGTGTTTCAGGATCTGGTAAGTCTACTTTGATAAATGATATTTTATACAATGCGCTTTCAGTAAAATTACATCATTCAAGAGTACGTCCCGCCGAATATGATCGCATTGAAGGGCTAGAGAATGTTGACAAGGTTATAAATATTGACCAGTCGCCAATAGGTAGAACACCACGATCTAATCCTGCCACATACACTGGTGTATTTGATTTTATTCGTGACTTATTTAGCCAAACTCCTGAGGCAAAAATGCGGGGCTATAAACAAGGGCGCTTTAGCTTTAATGTGCGCGGTGGCCGTTGTGAGGCTTGTAGAGGGGATGGTATGAATAAAATTGAGATGCATTTTTTGCCGGATGTTTATGTTCCTTGTGAAGTTTGTAAAAATGCCCGCTATAACAGAGAAACTTTAGAGGTTACATATAAAGGCAAAAATATTGCCGAAGTATTGGACATGGTAGTATCTGATGCTGTGAAATTCTTTGAAAATATACCACGTATTTATAGAAAATTATCAGTTCTAGAAGATGTTGGACTTGGCTATATAAAATTAGGTCAAGCCGCAACTACTCTATCGGGTGGTGAGGCGCAACGGGTGAAACTTGCTACAGAATTATCCAAACGCAGTACCGGTAAAACACTTTATTTACTTGATGAACCTACAACAGGGCTACATATTGCCGACGTTCACAAATTGCTTGAAGTTTTACAAAGATTAGTTCAAGCAGGTGACACAGTGCTTGTTATTGAACACAATATGGACGTTATAAAGTCTGCCGACTGGATTATTGATTTAGGACCAGAAGGCGGCGATAAAGGCGGTAGCTTGCTTGCTCAAGGAACACCTGAGCAAATTGCCAAAGTTAAAAAATCTTACACAGGAAATTATTTAAAACCCTCGCTAAAAGGTAATAGTTATGGAAAAAATAAGTGATTTTTTAAAAGACAAATTAAAATTGTTGCCTAATAAGCCGGGCGTGTATATAATGAAAGATAGTAATGATAACATAATATATGTGGGCAAAGCTATTATATTAAAAAATCGCGTGCGCAGCTATTTTCTTAAAACAGCCCAAAACAGTCCTAAAGTACAAGTTTTGGTCAGTAAAATTGTTGATTTTGAATATATTGTAACAGCAAACGAATTAGAAGCACTTGTTTTAGAGTGCAATTTAATCAAAAAGTATCGTCCACGCTATAATATCATGCTAAAAGACGATAAGACCTATCCGTATTTAAAATTGACTATGCAAGAGGATTTTCCAAGACTTTATCCGACAAGAAGACTTGTAAAAGATGGTGCAAAATACTTTGGACCATATGCTAGTGCAGGGAGTATGCACGATACTTTGGCTTTTTTAAGAAAGTTATTTCCCCTTAGAACTTGCAAGAAGATGAATGCTAAAAGACCTTGCCTTGAGTATCATATAAAAAGATGTTTAGCTCCTTGTGCTGGATATATCGGTAAAAAAGAATATTTAAAGTTGGTAGAGGGAGTGAATCTTTTTTTGCAAGGTCGCAGTAATATGCTTTTAAAACAATTACAAGATGAGATGAAAATTGCAGCTGAAGAATTTCGTTATGAACAAGCGGCAATATTACGCGACCAAATAAAATCACTAAAAACAATCCAACAACAACAGACAGCAACAACGGTTGCAGGAGACGTTGATGTTATGGGGCTTGCAATAGACGAATTTGGTATATGTGTTCAAGTGTTTTTTGTTCGACTAGGTAAAATTGTAGGTCGTGATCACTTTTTATTACAAGGTGAAGCAAGTGAGCAAGCATCTGATGTTTTGCGTGCTTTTATTGAACAATACTATTTTAAAGCAACTTTTGTTCCTAAGCAGATTGTTTTGCCAACATATTTAAAAAAAGCAGACCAAGATTTGTTGACAAATTGGTTAAGTGATTTGAAAAAACAAACTGTAGAGATTGTATATCCTAAGCGTGGTGTAAAGCATGATTTATTAACTATGGCAAATGAAAATGCTAAAACATTGCTTGCACAAGAGAGCCAGCAAAAAGAACAGATTAATGCTAAAAATATGCAGGCAGTAGAAATATTGGCAGAAAAAATTGGGCTTAAGATGACGCCAGAGCGCATAGATTGTTTTGATATATCACACATACAAGGAAGCCATACAGTAGCTTCTATGGTTGTATTTAAAAAAGGTATGCCTAGCAAAAAAGATTACAGGCGCTACAAGATAAATTCTACCGAAGGCAGTCCGGATGATTTTAAATCTATGCAAGAAGTTGTTTTGCGTAGGTATCAAAAATATGAAGATTTGCCAGAACTTATTATTATAGATGGTGGAAAAGGGCAGCTTAGTAGCGCTTTAGAAGTTGTTCGTGGGTTAGGATTAGAGACTATGGTTATAGGTCTTGCTAAACAATTTGAAGAAATTTTTAAGGAAGGTGAAAAGCAATCCATAATACTTGATAAAAATTCATCAGCATTATTTTTATTGCAACGTATTCGTGACGAAGCGCATAGATTTGCAATAACATACCACAGAAAGCTGCGTAGCAAAAAAAGCTTTGTATCAATACTTGATAATATTCCAGGTATTGGTGAGGCTAGACGAAAAGCTCTTTGGGAGAAGTTTTCTTCTATTGATGAGATTAAAAAAGCAAGTATTGAAGAGCTATTAGAAATTCGTGGTATGAACAGGAAAGTGGCGGAAGGAATACAAAGATATTTCTTGCTTAACAACGAGGGATTTTAAATTAATTGTGGAGGTTTTATTTTATGAACAAGAAAAAAACTACCTTTTCTGTATCCTACTTTCTCATGGCAATTTTTTTAACATGGTTTATCAATGATGCAATAATAAAACCCTATGTTATTAAAGAAACTGAAGTTAGTTATAATGTTTTTTTGGAAGATTTGGACAAAGGTGAAATTAATAATGTTGTTATAACTCCTGATAGACTTACTTTTGAACTTAAAGATGGCTCAAATAAAGTTGTTGCCAAAAACACTGTGAGAGTAAATGATGAACAACTTATTTCCCGCCTTGTTGATAAGAAAGTTAATTTTTCTGGACAAAGTACAACCAACTCAGCTTTAGGTACACTTTTTTCGTGGGTGCTGCCATTTTTGCCGTTTATTTTGATTTATTATTTAATTTATAGAAGAATGAGTAATAGTGGTGGCGGAGTTATGTCCTTGAGTAAAAACAAAGGTCATGAAATACAAGGAGAGTTAATAGGTGTTACTTTTAAATATGTAGGTGGCGTAGGCGAAGCGGAAGTTGAGCTTAAAGAGATTATTGAGTTTTTAAAAGAACCTGAACGCTTCGAAAAACTTGGCGCTAAACTGCCTAAGGGAATTTTGCTTGTAGGTCCTCCAGGAACAGGTAAGACGCTACTTGCTAAAGCTACGGCAGGTGAGGCTAAAGTTCCGTTTTTTTCACTTACAGGCTCTAGTTTTGTGGAAATGTTTGTAGGCGTGGGGGCAGCAAGAGTTAGAGATTTGTTTGAACAAGCAAAGGCAAAAGCGCCATGTATAATTTTTATTGATGAAATTGATGCAATAGGTCAGGCAAGGCAGACCGTTTCGGGTTTTGGTTCAAATAGCGAGCAAGAGAGTACTTTAAATCAGCTTTTAGCAGAGATGGACGGTTTTGAAGCTAATTCAGGCGTTGTAATTATGGCGGCGACAAATAGACCGGAAATTTTAGATCAAGCACTTGTAAGACCAGGGCGTTTTGATAGACAAATACAAGTTGTTTTACCAGATGAAGCAGGAAGACTGCATATTTTAAAAATTCATACAGAAGGTATGCCTTTAGGTGAAAATGTAAATTTAGAGAGAATTGCTAAGATAACACCAGGTTTTTCTGGTGCAGATCTTGCCAATATTTGCAATGAAGCATCATTACTTGCAGTAAGAGCCGATTCAGAACAGATTACTATGAGTAATTTTGACCAAGCAATAGAGCGGGTTATTGCAGGACTGCAAAGAAAGACACCACTGGCTGGTGAAGTTAGGCAAAAAGTGGCTTATCATGAGATAGGTCATGCTTTGACGGCATATTATCAAAAAGGTACTGATCAGGTTCATAAAGTAAGTATTATACCTACATCTAAAGGTGCATTGGGTTATACACTGCAAATTCCAGAAGAGGATAAATATCTTATTGGCGAGAGAGAACTAAAAGAGCGTATGGTAGTTATGCTCGGTGGTAGAGCAGCAGAATTATTGATTTTTAACGAGGCATCTACTGGTGCATCTAACGATTTAGAACGAGTTACAGATATGGCAAGGCGGATGGTTACAGAATTTGGTATGTCAAAACTTTTAGGACCTGTACGTTATGCTGCCGCAGCTGGCGCCTATTTGCGTACACAAGGTGGAGGGCGTAGTGATTTGAGTCCTGAGACTTTAAAGCAAATCGACGAAGAAATTCGTATTTTAGTGCAAAAAGCACAAGAAGATGCTATGCATATTTTGTGCAGACATGAAAAAGTTTTGCATACATTGGCGGGAATTTTACAACATGAGGAAGTAATTGGCGGGGATAGAATAAAGCAAATTGCTGATGATGAAGATAATTTAGATGTAGAGCAAAGTATAGAATATTGCAAACAGTGTTTTGTTGAAAATTAAGATATAAAAATTTTAAAAAATGTAGTATAATTGTTAGTAGATATATTAATAAAGGAACCTTTTTATGAAAATAAAGCTTGTTGCTTGTGATTTGGATGGCACTTTGCTAACTGCTAACAATTTTATAAGTGATAAAACTAAAACAAATATTAAATTGCTGCAAAACATGGGCATTAAATTTTGTATCGCCACAGGTCGTATGTTTATTTCGGCACTACCTTATGCAAAATTTTTAGAGCTTGATACACCGATTATTTCATATAATGGTGCATTGATAAAGGATTCTAAGAGTTTAGATGTTTATTATTCTAAACCTTTAGATATTGTAGTGGCAAAACAAGTTTTACAATATGGCAAAGATAACAATTTATATATGCAAAAATACGTTGAAGATAACCTGTATGCTGAAAAAATTATAAATATCTCAGATATTTATTCTAAAAAAGTAGGAATAAAAATTCAAGCACTAGGTGATGATTTTTATAATGTCAAAACAGCACCTAATAAAATTATGTTTATAGTTGAGCCTTTAAAGCAACAGGCTATCATAAATGAAATGAAGAGTATTTTTGCAGGAACAGCTTTTATTACGAGCTCAAGTAAGCGGTTTATTGAGTTAATAGATATTAGTGTTAATAAGGGCGCTGCATTAAAATTTCTAGCTGATTATTATAATATTGCTATGGCTGAGACTATGGCTATTGGCGATTCTAGTAATGATATTGATATGCTAGATTGCGCGGGGTTTTCAGTTGCGCCAGAAAATGCAGATAATATTATTAAAGATAAGGTTGATTTTGTTTCATCTAGTAACGAACAAGATGGTGTTGCTTTAGCTTTAGAGAAATTTTTGTTATAACATATGGTTTAAAGGGGAGATTTCTTTGAAAATAACGATTTTAGTTGAAAATACTGCAAGTTCAAAAATTTGTTTGCCTCTTTTAGGACAGCACGGGTTATCTTTATTGCTTGACATTCCATCTAGTGGGAGAATTTTGTTTGATACTGGTCAATCTGATATATTAATGAAAAATATGTTGCTTTTAGATGTCAAACCAAATAGTATCGATTACGCTATTTTAAGCCATGGACATATTGATCATTGTGGTGGACTGCTTGACTTATTACGTGCTAGAAGTATGCCACTTACAGTTTTTGCAGGACCTGGAATTTTTTTACCACGTTATTTTCAAAGTTTTAATGAGCAAATATCTTATATTGGTATTCCACATACGAAAGATATTCTTATCTCTAGTGGAGCAGACTTTATTTTCTCTTACGGACCTTCTCAAATTAGAAAAAATGTTTGGCTGAGCGGTTTGGTAGCAAAGCAAACTGACTTTGAAACTGAGGATTTAAGAATGCTCGATTCTAATAAACAAACAGATAGGTTCGCTGATGAAATTTCTTTTTACTATGTTAATGAAAACGGGCTTACAGTTATTACGGGTTGTGCACATCGCGGTCTTGTAAATATAATTAAACACGGGCAAAAAATAACTGGTGTCGAAAAAGTACATGCGGTTATTGGTGGATCGTATTTAGAGTTTGTAAGCGATTGGCAAAGAGAAGCAACAATGGCTTTTTTAAAGCAAATTAACCCTAATATCATAGCTTTAAGCCATTGTACAGGAGTGCATTTTCAAGGTTTGATGAAAGAGATTTTTAAAGAAAAATTTTTTAGTGCGAATACAGGCGATGTTATAGAAGTTTAAACAGCATATTCAAGCCTCGTTTAGGAGGCTTTTTGCTTATAATAATACTTTAAAGTGAGGTCTATTAAAAATGCAGCAGCATCCTTTTCATATTTTCGAATGTCTTAGAGCATTAAATAGCGTAATGTTTTTGCCTGTACGTGATTTTTTGGTTTATGATAATTTATTTTATGTCAACGATGTTATTTTAGGAAAGTACGGTAGACTATTTCAAGATAAAGATAATCCTTATTGGTTGCAGATAAAAAGACCTGATTTTGAAACCTTTCCAAGTGTTTTGCCTGAACTTGCACAATGGATTGCTGATTGGGGTGGGCATACTCCTGAACAACCACCAAAAGTGAAAAAATATTATCGTAGCACCAATGATTTTTGGCAGGAAAACCAAGTGGATTTTTCTGCTGATAGTTTTTTAGGTGAACGGTTTGATAATGAACAATCAAGAGTAGCGCTGTGGCGAAACTGGTTAAATGATCAGTGGCTTCCCTGGGCAGAAGATAATTTAATAAAATTTAGTGCTATTGATGCTTATGAGAATTTTTGGCATATTTTTAAATGTATGCAGTGCAACCAGGGTCAATTTGAACTCTTGTGGTGTAGGGCTGTTCTTTGTTGGCGAGTTGACAGTATGGAAATACGATATCCACTCTTGGTACAAAAGATGGATTTACAATATTCCCATCAAGAAGGCACTTTTACTGTTTTAGAAAAAAGTATTGTACCAAATTTGGAATACGAGATGCTACTTGGGTTACCACAAGTGGATATCCAAGAATTATTTGTCTTAGAAAAACAATTATTGGAACAATCTTTAGATTTGCGCAATCAAGTAGAACTGGAAGATTTTTGCCAAAAGTTAGCTAAAGCTATTGGTAATGGTTGCCAAATAGCTAATGATGGTAATATTCGTAGTGCTAAGATTACTAATCAACCACAGATTTACTCTAATGAACAAATTTTGCTTTTAAGACCATTAGATGGTAGAAAATGGCGTGGCGAGCTAGAAGGTATTGTTGAAGCAATTGACAATCAAAGTACCCACTTGCCAGAAGCTTTTAGTGCTTATTATCGTGATATTAAAAATAAAGAGGAAAACTTTGAACGTGATTGGAAGGTCAACTATTCTAATCCTTTCTTTCCTTGGGACTGCCCAGCGGCACATAACGATGTTTTGAGAAAACTGGCAAATAATCCTTTAACAGTTGTCCAAAGTCCTCTAAAAGCTCAAAAAGAAAAATTAATTGCTAATGTATTGGTTCACTTATTGGCAAACGGGAAAAAAGTGTTGGTTACAGGGAATAATAATATTACTCTTAAAAAAGTAAGTGAACTTATTTATAAGGATTTTTCTGATATTGCGCCACTTTGTGCTAGTGCTAATGGAACTGACAATCAAAATATTGCTGATTTAATCGCTTGCTTGAGAGCGCACAGCCAAAAGATGAATTTTTATACTAAAGAAGAAATAGCGCGTGAACTTGCCCAACTACAAAAAAAATGGGGTGTTTTTAGCAAGGATTTATATGAAGATAAAATACAGCTACAAGCATCTCGAGAACTTGAATTTACAAGACAATTTAGTATCGGTGGAAAACTTTTTTCTGCTTGGCAGGTTGCAAGCTGGCTTGAAGAAAACAAAGAAAATCTCAATTGTATTGAAGATATTATAGGTCACGATAAGCAATGTCCATTAACAGAAGATGAGATGGTATTGTTTTTGGAACTTATTGACAAAATAAGCATCAATGATGGCAAAAATTTAAAATTTTACAGACCGCTAGTGCAAGATTTATTGACAGGCGAGGAGCTAGAAGAATTATTTGAGCAATTTGCACAACTTTCTAAAAATAGTCAACAATATAAAGATTTCTTGATTGATTGCAATGTTTCACAAGACCTTGATCTTATGCAAATAAATAATATGTTGACACATTATCAACAAGCTTTGGTTGATTTCCCAGCAACAAATGGCGATTGGTTACAAGAAATTTTGAAAGATATTGTTACAATTGGACATAATATTGTTGTTTGGGAAGATTTTGAGCAGTCTTTGGAAGAAAAATTACAAAAGATATATGAACTACAGTCTATAGTTTCCGATTATGATATAATTTTCCCAGAACAATGGGATTATAGACAAATAAAAGAATCATTAGGAAAGCTGAGAGTCGAATTTTATAAAAATGCTAAACTTAGCCTAGCTTTTAAATTAAAAGCTAGTAAACGAACTATGGATATTTATAAGAGCTGTTTGCTAAATGGCGAGAGGGCTAAAAACTTTAAAGAAATTGATTTATTTTTAGCTAAAGTTGAGTATTTAGATGAGACAAGAAAGATTGTTGATAAATTCAACAGTAGTGTTTTAAGAGTGAATGGTCCTAAAATAGATGTAACGAGGCTGGATTTGTGGCAACAATTAGATGAATTTTTGCAGCAAATTAAGCTTGTTTTGCGTTGGCATAATAAATATTTATATGAACTAAAAAAATTTTGGGATAAATTTGCGCAAAATCAAGAACCTAAGTGGTTTGACTATGGCTGGCTATCTGGAATGTTTTTAAAAATTCAAGCATTATATAAACAAACACAAGAAAAATGTTTAACAGATAAGCTAAATAGCTTGTATGAATTGGTATTACCACTTGCTAGACGAGAGGATGTCAACCCCATTTGTTATAAATTAAAAGATGCCTTGTTTAATAAGGATATTGAATTATGGAATACATGTTTAAATAAACTTACAGGATACGAAAAAAAAGATGCCATTTATGAACAATTAGAAGGTTTTTATAAACGGCTATATGATATAGCTCCTCTTTGGGTAGATAGTTTGGTTCATAAAACAGCGCGAGCTTTTGAGGTGGAAAATTTATCATCTATATGGCAATTTGCCCAAGCTAAATCTTGGTTGAAAAAACATACTGAAGGTAATAAGCTCGATAGTTTTACAGAATCTTTTTACTCTAAAAAAGCTAAAGAAAAAGATATTATTAAAGATGTTGCTTCTATTACAGCTTGGTATTGGCAACTTGCTCGTACAACAGGAGAAGAAAAACGAGTGATTGATTTTTTGTTGTCAAGAGCTGATATTAATTATGGTAACGAAAAAAAAGATAATCTATTTTATGATTTTTTGCGGCAAGCAGAATTTTGGAGATTGTCTTTACCGGCGTGGATAATGCCTATAAATACTCTTATTGATACGGCAGGACCGTTTGATTACTTATTTGATGTTATCATCATTGATGCAAGTGAAAAATGTGATATTTTTAGCTTGTGCTTATTTCTTCGTGCTCGAAAAGTTATTGTAATCGGTGATAATATGTCGTTTGGCAATGTTTTACCCGTGCAAGGAAGAGCGGCGGCTAGTTTGCTGTTGGAAAAATTTTTGTTAGGGTTACCAGGAAAAGTAAAATTTGAGCTAAATGATAATCTCTACAATTTTGCTCTACGCATTTGTGAAACAAAGCCAGTTTTGTTAAAAGAAATTGGTTTTTATCCAAAAAATATAAATGCTTTTTGCAATAGTTATTGTTATGAAGATAATTTACTGTTATTGCCACAAGCTGATAATAGCGATTTTGATGATTTGGATATAGTTAAAGTTTTAGTAGAACCTGTACAACTTATTGGCAATACTAATAAAACAGAAGCACAGGCAGTTGTAGAAGTCGTACACTCGTTTTTGGGTAACAAAGAATATTTTAGTGATAGCATAGGCATTTTCACTTTTTCTTCTGCTGAGCAAAAGCAATTGTTAGAGCAGATGTTATTTGAGCGAATAGACGAGCAAGAGATTTTTAGGCACGATATTGTGTGTTCATTGTCAGAAAATTATATTGGCGGCAAAAAGGATATAGTAATTATTTCTTTTGTTTGTGCTAAAGTAGCTGAATTTGTGGATTTAAGGTGCTTGAACTTATTGCTTGGGTTAGCAAATAAAAAAGTTGTGCTTGTGCATTCATTTTTAAAAGAACAATTGACTACTCGCTCGGCGGTGTTTTCTTTACTGGATTATAAGAGTAACTCTGTAGAAGATTTTAAAGAAAAATCCAATGTAGAAATTATAAAAAATTTAGTAATTTGCATAAAAAATAAAGGCTATAACGTTATGACAGAATATTTTTGTGATAGTTTTTCTCATCCGCTAGATATAGTTGTTAGCGATGCGATAAATAAAGTAGCTATTATTATTGATGGTTTGCACGATAGAAAACAGCTTGATGCTTTGTTTGAGCAAGAGATGCAGCTTGTGCGTTATGGCTGGCACTTTTATCATATCAGAGCTTGTGATTTTTATTGTTACAGAGATGCTGTCGAACAAAAATTGTGGCAATTTTTAGCAAAAACAGGGCTAAAATCTGCTAACTAAGTCGATTAGAGGGGGATTTTGGGGTGAATAAAACCAAATTTTTGATTATTACTGGAATGTCAGGTGCTGGTAAAAGCTTAGTACTTAGGGTTTTAGAAGATATGAACTTTTTTTGTATTGATAATTTGCCCCCTGCTTTAATTCCTAAATTTGCTGAATTATGCCAACAAATAGATGCAAGGGCACGAGATGTTGCTTTGGTTGTCGATATAAGAGGTGGAAGTTTTTTTGAGCAGTTTGCTTTGGTTTTAAAAGAGCTTAAAGAAAAAGATTTTAAATTTGAATTGATGTTTTTAGATTGTAGTGATGAAAAGCTTGTTCAGCGCTATAAAGAGACAAGGCGCAAACATCCTTTAGCACCAGAGAGTAGAATAATTAATGGCATTTTAATGGAAAGACAGCTTTTAGAGCATGTAAAGACTTTTGCTACTAACATTATTGATACAAGTGATTTAAAAAGTATCGACTTGCAAAAAAAGGTTACTGAGTTGTTATCTGTAGATAGATCTAAGCCGGATTTTAATGTAACCATTGTTTCTTTTGGTTTTAAACACGGAGTCCCACTTGATGCTGATATGATTTTTGATGCTAGATTTTTGATAAATCCTTTTTATGTTGAAGAACTCAAATATAAAAGTGGCAATGTTAAAGAAGTCGGCGATTATATTATGACAGATGTGCGTACAGAGCCATTTCTAATTAAGTTAGAAGATATGTTACTATTTTTACTACCTGAATTTATTAAAGAGAAAAAAGCGCAGCTTATTGTTGGTATCGGTTGTACAGGTGGAATGCATCGCTCTGTTTTTATTTCTAACAAATTGACCGAACGATTGCGTTTTAAAGGCTACAAAGTAGAGCAGGAACATAGAGATATTGTTAAAAATAAAACTTAAATATAATGTAGTGCAGGTATTGTATGTATTGGTTTAAACTATTATATCCAGGAATAAATATTAAAAGATGGATTTTGTTATTTGCTCTAAGTATTTTTTTACTAGTGCTTGGAGGAATGATATTTTTTAAAGAGAATTTTTTTTCATTTTTAACAAATATCCACCAGAGCTTAGAAGCATTTAAGATAAAAATGCTGGCAATTGCATGTATTTTCAGTGGTTTGATTTGTTTTGCTTTTTGCTTAAGAGGTCTTAACAAATCTCTGTTTAGATATTTTTTGCAAGGTGATGAGAAGTTTTTTGATATATTTTTTTCAAAACAACTTTTGCACAAAGGTCCAGCAATAACAGTTATTGGAGGTGGTACGGGGTTAGCTACTTTATTAAGAGGTATTAAGCAGATAACCAGCAACTGCACGGCGGTTGTCGCAGTGACGGATGATGGAGGGTCATCAGGCAAATTAAGGAAAGAGTTTGGTATTATTCCGCCAGGTGACCTGCGAAACTGTATAACAGCATTAGCGGATACTGAGCCTACTATGGCAAAACTCATGCAATATAGATTTAAAGAAGGCACCTCGTTATCTGGGCATAGCTTTGGCAATTTATTTATAGCTGCGATGGCAGATATTGCAGGAGATATGGAAAAAGGTCTTAGCTCTACAAATGAAATACTTAAAGTTTGCGGTAATGTCATACCAGCAACGTTAGAGTCTGTGACTTTGATTGCCAAGATGCAAGATGATACTTTTGTAAAAGGTGAGAGCAATATAACATCAGAAGGTAAAAAAATCAAAGAACTAATGCTTTTTCCTGATATGCCTAAGGCGACAAATAGTGCTGTGCAGTCTATTTTACAGGCAGATATTATTGTTGTTGGACCAGGCAGTTTGTATACTAGTGTGATAACAAATTTTTTAGTTCCAGAAATTAAACAAGCCATAATAGATAGCAAAGCTGCAAAAATATATATCTGTAATGTCATGACCCAACCAGGTGAGACAGACGGATTTACAGCTTATGACCATGTAAAGGCTATTTATGAATACGTTGACAAAGAGTTTTTTGATTTTGTTGTCGTTAATAACCAAAAAGTATCTGAAGAAATGCTCGAAAAATATGCACTTCAAAGAGCTTATCCTGTGCAAAATGATAGTGAAAAAATAGATGCTCTAGGCGCAAGAGTTATTGAAGCGAATTTGATAAGCATACAAAATCTTGTAAGACATGAACCGGTTCAACTAGCTAATGCTATTTTTTCTATTATTTATAGTTTGAAGCTTTCGGGTCATAGATTTAAAGTATTTGATTATTTTTTGGCTAAAGAGAATTTGCATAAAATCAAAAAGACATTTGAAGGAGATTAATATGTCTTTTTCCAGTGATGTGAAAAATGAAGTAGCACGTTTGAGTATTGAAAATAAGTGCTGCTTGAAAATAGAATTGTTTGCGCTTTTGTTGATGGGTGGACGAATAATTATTAAAAATTTTTTTATGGGTATGGATTTTTCTACAGAAAATGCAGCTCTAGCAAGACGTGTTTTGCAACTTATAAAGAAAAATTTTTCTGTGCCTGTAGAAGTATCTGCAACCCGTTCTAAACGCTTGAAAAAAACCAACCGCTATCTTGTTAGACTCTCACCAAGTAAAGAAGTCCAAGCGGTAATGCTAGAACTTGGTATTGTTGGTGAAAAAATGGATTTAGCTTTAGATAAAAAGTTTTTACCTACTGTTTGTTGCAAAGAAGCTTTTTTAAGAGGCGTTTTTTTAGCTGGTGGTTCTGTAAGTAAGCCATCAGGAGATTATCATTTGGAGATTGTATCTCAGTCACAAGAGCTAGCAGTGTTTACTTTAAAGGTTTTAAAGGGTTTTTCTATTGTTGGCAAGCTAACTGACAGAAAAGGCGATTATATTGTTTATCTAAAAGGTGCAGATAGTATCATCAGATTTTTAACTATTATTAAAGCGCACGGAGCTTTATTAGAATTTGAAAATGTACGTGTGATAAAGGATATGCGCAACCATGTAAATAGGGTTGTAAACTGTGAGACGGCAAATCTTGGCAAGACTGTTCAAGCAGCATTAAAGCAGATAGAAGCCATAGGTTATATTGATGAACATTTAGGGCTTTTAAAATTACCGCCTAATTTAAAAAAAGTAGCTCAACTTAGACTTGACAATCCTGATTTATCACTTTTAGAGCTTGCTGAATTATCTGGCGATGATATTGGTAAAGCTGGAATGAACCATCGCTTTAGAAAGATTTTACAGATAGCAAAATCTTTAGGAATGAAAGAATAGTTGACTTGTGTGCAAGTTGAATATAAAATAGTATAAGATGAGAAAATTGGAGGGATAATTGTGGAAAAACATATTAAAACGGTAAATAAAGGTGAACTTTCTAAGAATGTTTCTTCTCGTGGTTGCGGCGAATGCCCATCTTCTTGCCAATCTGCTTGCAAGACTTCTTGCACTGTTGGAAACCAAGTTTGCGAAAAAAAATAGTCAAAAACTCCTTGTTTTGACAAGGAGTTTAATTTTTGTTAAGGAGTAGTTTTTTTGCTTATACATAAATTTGCTTTTGCAGATAAATTTTTTGTTGTTGATATAAACAGTGGAGCTGTTCATATTGTCGATGATTTAGTTTATGATTTATTAGATGTTTTTGATGGTCAAAATTATAAATTAACTTATGACAGTTTTTGCGATAAATATGATGAACATCAGTTAAAACAATGCTTAGATGAACTTAAAGAGCTTGTACAAGAAGGAATGCTTTTTTCAAATCCTGTCGAGGCTAGAGATGTTTTTACAGATGAGCCGATTGTCAAGTCTTTGTGTCTTCATGTGGCACACGATTGTAATCTTCGGTGTGAATATTGTTTTGCTTCCACTGGTGATTTTACAGGCGATAGGTCAATTATGTCTTTGGAGATTGGCAAAAAGGCGATTGATTTTGCTATCTGTGAGAGCAAGATGAGACAAAATCTTGATATTGATTTTTTTGGCGGTGAGCCACTTGTAAATTGGTCAGTAGTAAAAGAGCTTGTACATTATGCCAGAGAACAAGAGAAAAAAGCCAATAAAAATATAAAGCTTACTTTGACAACAAATGGCGTTCTTTTAGATGATGAAAAAATTGAATTTTTAAATGAACATAATATTTTGCTTGTTTTAAGCTTAGATGGTAGACCACAAGTTCAAAATAAAATGCGTCCTTTAGTTGGTGGACAAGGAAGTTATGGCAAGGTTGTAACAAATTTTAAAAAGTTAATTAATTCAAGAGGTGGCAAAAATTATTATCTTCGTGGTACATATACTAAAGAAAATTTTGATTTTAAAGAAGACGTTGAGCATATGCTTTCGGTTGGTGATCAGTTATCAATAGAACCTGTTGTGGAAAAAGATAATTGGTACAAGATTGACGAGTCTAATTTGCCAAAGATTTTTGCTGAATATGAGAGACTATCTCATTTTTATTTACAAAAATATAAAGAGGGCAAAGGTTTTAATTTTTTCCATTTTAACATGGCTTTAGATGGCGGACCTTGCCTTTCTAAGAGACTCTCTGGTTGTGGTGCTGGACATGAATATTTTGCGATAACGCCAGAAGGTGACATTTATCCTTGCCATCAGTTTGTTGGAAGACAAGAGTATTTACTAGGCAATATTAGCACAGGAATTGAAAGATTGGACATAAGTCAAAACTTTCGTAGAGCCAATGTTTTAAATAAGTCTATTTGCCAAGAGTGTTGGGCGAGGTTTTATTGTAGCGGTGGCTGCCATGCTAATGCTGATTTGATGAATGGTGATATTTACAAACCTTATGAAATTGGCTGTAAGTTGCAGAAAAAACGTTTAGAGTGTGCAATAGCAATTCAAGCTCTTATTGCTGGTGGAGAAGTATAATTAAAATGAGTGTTGTCAATTTTTGATGACACTTTTATTTTTTTCTTGCAAAAAGTCAAAAAGTCAAATATAATAATTAGTAGTAGATATTTTATATAGAGAAATGTTTTAACAAGAGGTGCATAATGAGTAATAATTTGGCTGATTTTATTGAAAGATGTATATTGGGGAAATTTGTACAAAACCAAGATGAATATATTTTGATGAGGAGAAATGACTTGGCAATAGAGTTATCTTGTGCTCCATCACAGATAAGTTATGTTTTAAATACTCGTTTTACTCCTGAACGTGGCTTTATTGTAAAATCACGTCGTGGTGCTGGCGGTTTTGTGAGAATTATTAAGGTTTTGCCTTATGAGCAGGCTGATAGTAAACCTGATGTTCATGAGTTTTTGCAATATTTGTTTGCTACTAAAGCAATAAGTGATAGAGAATATGCACTGCTTAAGCATTTTTTGCAGTTTAGTGCAAGTTATTTAGATGAAAAAGAGCAGTTTAATATGTTGCAAAATATGCTTCAAATTATGGAGCAGGGTTAATTTGTATTTTGGAGGTGCTTTATATGTTATGTCAAAAATGTAAAAAGAAGATTGCTACGGTTTTTATTACTAAGATTATGAACGATCAGAAGATAGAACAAATGTTTTGTAGTGATTGTGCAAAAAATGAGCAGATATTTGTTGAAAATTTGCCGGGATCTTCTGTTACTATAGATAGTTTGTTAAAGGGCTTTTTTGGTTTAAATGAGCAAAACAGTGCGAACAGCAATAATGAAAATGTTATGTGTCCTGTTTGTCAGATGAACCTATCTAAGCTTGCAGAAAAAGGTAGATTTGGTTGTAGTGAATGTTATAAAGTTTTTGGTGCGTCTGCACTAAATACAATCAAACGTATACATAAAAATAAACGGCATATAGGTAAAATACCTAAACGAGTTGGTGGTGCTTTGGGTTTGAAGAGAAAACTTGCAGATTTGAGAACCAAATTAGAGTCTCATGTTATAAAAGAAGAGTATGAAGAAGCCGCAAAAATAAGAGATGAGATAAGAACTATAGAAAAACAACAGGTAGCGCCTTTGGAGGTAGAAAATGACAGTAAATGAAATTTTAGCTAGTTCTCCAGCTTGGCTGGCTAACGGTGATGATGGTGATGTTGTTTTGTCTTGTCGTATAAGACTTGCCAGAAATGTTGCAAATATTGCTTTTCCAGCTCAAGCTGATGAAAAATCTTTAGCACGTATTATTGAACTGGCAAAAAGTATTGTAGAAGATTTGCAAAAAGAATTTAAACAAGAGTTTGTTTGGATAGATTTAGCTAAGCTTAAAGAAATTGAGCGGCAGGTACTTGTAGAAAAGCATTTGATAAGTCCTTTGCAAGCATCAATGTCAACATCTAGAGCGGTAATTGTAAGCTGTGATAATTTAATTAGTATTATGGTAAATGAAGAAGATCACTTTCGTATTCAGGTTATGTTACCAGGTCTTGCTTTGGGCAAAGCAATGGAGATTGCAGATAAAATAGATGATATTTTGGAAGAAAAAATAGATTTTGCTTTTGATGATAGCTTTGGTTATCTTACGGCTTGCCCGACAAATATGGGAACAGCACTAAGAGCAACAGCAATGCTACATATGCTTGGAATTGCCTTGAATAAACAACTTGATAATATGACACAAGCTTTAGCGCAAGTTGGTTTTATTGTGCGTGGTATGTATGGCGAAGGTAGTGATGTTCTAGGTGATATTTTTCAGGTATCCAATCAACTTGCTATGGGATATAGCGAAAAAGAAATCATTGATAGTATGACTGAAACTGTCAAACAGGTGGCGACACAAGAGCGTTTAGCTAGAGTGCATCTGTTGAGTAAGGACAGTTTAGGTATTAAAGATATGGTTTATCGAGGACTTGGTATTTTATCTTATGCACTGTGTTTGCAAGATGCGGAGGCTATGAGTTTATACAGTAGACTACTTCTTGGTATAAATCTTGGCATTTTGTCAATGGAAAAAGAAGTTTTGTATGATTTAATGATTAATACAAGGCAAAATCATATATTAAAAATGATGATAAATTTAGATAAACAAATTACAAAAGAAGAGTTAAGAGCACAGTTTGTTAAAGGAAAACTGGCTCAAGGAGGTTTTGCATGTTAGAGAGATTTACCGCTCGTGCCAGACGATTACTTAGTTTGGCTACTCAAGAAGCGATTAATTTAAAACACGATTATGTAGGTACAGAACATATTTTATTAGCATGTTTTTTTGACGGAGCGAGTTTGTCTGCTCAGCTTTTAAGGGGTATTGGTGTTAAAGAGGAAGTTTTGCGTGAGGTCATTTCAGAGATGTTTGAACAAAAAAAGTCTGCTGTTGAGCCTGCTTTTTCGCCTCAAGCTAAGCACGCTCTGGAGCTTGCTGTTCAAGAGTCTGTAAATATGGAAAAAGATTATGTAGGAACAGAACATATTTTGTTGGGGCTACTTGGCGATGAAGAAAGTTATGCGGTACAGGCATTGCAGGCGATGGATGTTGATATTGATGAGGCAAGAAGTTTTATTTACCAATCACTTGGTTTTTCTCAAGAACAAGAATTTACAGGTAAAAATTCGTCTGATACTCCTGTACTTGGTGTTGATAAATTGCGTGATTTTGGGCGCAATTTAAACGATTTGGCTAAAGCTGGAAAGATAGATCCTGTTATTGGCAGACAAAATGAGATAGAACGGGTTATACAAATTTTGTGTAGACGCACAAAAAACAATCCTGTCTTGATTGGCGAACCTGGTGTTGGTAAAACTGCCATTGCTGAAGGTTTAGCTCAAAAAATTGTTGAAGGTAAAGTTCCTGAATTGCTAAAAGATAAGCAGGTTTTTTCTCTAGAGATAGGCTCTTTGGTTGCCGGAACTAAATATAGGGGTGAATTTGAAGAGCGACTGAAAAATTTACTAGAAATTGTAAGGCAAAACAAAAATATTATTTTATTTATTGATGAACTGCATACAATAATTGGTGCCGGGGCCTCAGAAGGTTCTGTTGATGCTGCTAATATTTTAAAACCAGCACTATCTCGTGGTGAAGTGCAAGCTATTGGAGCGACTACATTAGACGAATATAAAAAACATATAGAAAAAGATGCTGCACTAGAGCGTAGGTTCCAACCTGTTTTTGTTGGAGTTCCTAACGTTGATGATGCGCTGGAAATTTTAAAAGGCTTGCGTGACCGCTACGAAGCATTTCATAAAGCGAGAATTACAGATAGTGCTTTGGTTGCGGCAGTAAAATTGTCTGATAGGTATATTACTGATCGTAATCTTCCTGATAAAGCAATTGATTTGATTGATGAAGCTTGTTCTAGGGTAAGGCTTAAAAAGTTTTCTCTGCCGCCTGATTTAAAGAATATGCAAGAAGATTTGGCAAAAGTAAAATCCGAAAAAGAAGCGGCAATTACGGCGCAAGATTATGAGCGTGCTGCGACTTTGCGTGATGAAGAAAAAGATATATCAGATAATTTGGCAAAACATCAAAAAGAATGGAAAGCAGATAACTCTAAAAATATAGTTGTAGACGAAAATGATATAGCTGATGTTGTATGCGTTTGGACTGGTATTCCTGTAAGTAGACTCACGCAAACAGAGGCACAAAGATTGCTTCATTTGGAAGAGCATCTGCATAAAAGAGTTGTTGGACAAAGTGAGGCAGTATCTGCAGTTGCAAGGGCAGTAAGACGCTCTCGCTCGGGATTGCACGATCCTAAAAGACCTGTTGGTTCGTTTTTGTTTTTGGGACCGACTGGTGTTGGTAAGACAGAACTTGCTAAAGCTTTAGCCGAAGATTTATTTGGCGATGAGAATGCTTTAGTCAGATTTGATATGTCAGAATATATGGAAAAGCATGCGGTATCAAGACTTGTCGGTGCGCCTCCAGGTTATGTTGGTTACGATGAAGGCGGACAACTTATTGATGCAGTTAGAAGAAGACCATATTGTGTTATTTTGCTAGATGAGATTGAAAAAGCGCATCCTGATGTTTTTAATATTTTGCTGCAGGCATTAGAAGATGGACGCATGACAGATGGTCAGGGCAAAACTGCCGATTTTAAAAATGCGGTTATTATTATGACAAGCAATGTCGGCTCAACTTATTTATCTCGTCAATCTGAGCAGCAACCGCTTGGTTTTGCGGCAGAAAAAAGTGATTCTTATGATGAGAAACTAGCTAAACAAAAAGTTTTAGAAGAAGTGAGAAAAGTATTTAGACCGGAATTTATCAATAGGCTAGATGAAATAGTAGTATTTCATTCTTTGACAGGCAAAGAACTTGAGCAAATAGTTGATATTTTACTCAAAGATGTTGACAAACGCATTTCTAATGCCGGCTTGAAAATGAACATAACAAGTGCTGGTAAAGAGGCTATTTTGAAAAATGGTAAGGACAAACGTTATGGTGCAAGACCTTTAAAAAGAGCTATACAAAGACTTGTGGAAGATGAAATTTCTGATTTGTTATTGATGGGAAAATTGCAAGCAGGAGATACTGTGAGCATTGATTCGTCTGATAATGATAAGGTTGTTGTTTCTAAAGCTAAAAAAAGAGGCAGAGGTAAAAAAGCTGATGGCGAAGTTAAAAATTAATTATACTTGCCAAAATTGTGGCTATATAAGCGCCAGATGGCTAGGTCGTTGCCCTGAATGTGATAGCTGGGATAGTATGGTAGAAGAGGCGGCGATTTCGTCGTCCTCTTCTTCTGCTACTTTGAGTATTTTAAAAACGGACAGTAAACCACAGGCTATAAATAAGATAGAGGTTACTAATACTGTTCGTATGCCGACAGGGATAAAAGAATTTGACCGAGTTTTAGGTGGTGGTATTGTTGTCGGCTCATTGGTTTTGCTCGGTGGTGATCCTGGCATAGGAAAATCTACTTTACTTTTAGATGTAGGTATGAAATTTTCTAGTCAAGGCAAAAAGATTTTATATGTATCTGGAGAAGAGTCAGCACTACAAACAAAGATGAGAGCGCAAAGGCTTGGTGAGACAACAGATGATTTGCTTTTGATGACAGAGACTGATTTAAACAGTGTCTTGGTGCAAGCAGAAAAAGTCAAACCAAAGCTTTTAGTCATAGATTCTATACAAACAATGCACAATTCAGAACTACCAACAGCACCCGGTAGTGTAGGTCAGATAAGAGAATGCACAGGAAAGCTACTTAGGTTTGCTAAAGTCAATAATATAGCGGTAGTTATTATAGGACATGTTACTAAAGACGGATCTATAGCGGGTCCTAGAGTACTAGAGCATATGGTTGATGTTGTTTTACAGTTTGAAGGTGAACGTTCGTATGCTTTTAGGGTGCTAAGAGCGCTTAAAAATCGCTTTGGCTCTACTAGTGAGACGGGAATTTTTTCCATGCAAGAAAGTGGACTGATAGAGATTAGCAATCCGGCAGGTCTTTTTTTGCAAGATAGACAAGAGAGTGTTTCAGGCTCTGTTGTATGTGCTTTGATGGAAGGGGTCAGACCATTGATGGTTGAAGTACAGGCGCTTGTTGCTCTTACTCCTTATGGTATGCCACGTCGCACTTGTGTCGGATTTGATTTAAATAGATTAAATATGATTTTAGCAATATTAGAAAAAAAATTAGGACTAGATTTTTCGACTCAAGATGCTTATGTCAATGTTGTTGGTGGTTTGAAAGTAAATGAACCGGCAGGTGATTTAGCAGTAGCGGTTGCACTTGTATCTAGCCTTAAAAATATTTTTATTGATAGAAAAACTTTGGTTGTTGGTGAAGTCGGTTTGACAGGTGAAATAAGACGAATTAATAATTTGACTAAAAGGATAAATGAGGCTATTAGCTTAGGCTTTGATTGTTTTATCGTTCCATGTAGTGATGATTTGAAGAATATGAAATCGAAAAATAGTCGCATTTTAGCTTGCAGTAGCTTAGCAGAGGCTTTGAAAAACTTGTAAAAAGCTTGATTTGCTTGACATTGATTTTTTAAAATGATAAAATTAAAAAATTGACTTGCTTTAAGTATTTTGGTAGAATGATATCATAGCCTTTGGAGGTGATTGGTATGCTTTCATTAGGTGATAAGGTTGTTCATCCAATGCATGGAGCAGGGACTATTAAATCTGTTGAAGAACAAACTGTAAATGGAAAAACGCAGAGTTATTTTGTGTTAGAGATGGTTTTTGGACAGATGACGCTCAAGGTTCCTATTGATGGCGCAGATGTTGTTGGTATACGTCTTGTCATGGAAAAAAGTCAGTTTGATAACATTTTGACGAATTTTAGTTTAAATGTTAGTCAGCAAAGTTATACAAGCTGGAACAGACGAGTAAATGCTTATGTCCAGAAATTAAAAAGCGGCGATGTGTATCAAGTAGCAGATGTCGTGAGAGAATTAATAGTGCAGGCTAAAAATAAAAAACTTTCAGCAGGTGAGCGTAGGATTTTATCTTTAGCAAAGCAAATATTACTGAGTGAGGTAATGCTTAGTTTTTCTTGTGATTTGACAATGGCGCAAGATTGGCTTGAGGCAAAACTTTTAACGTGTTAAATTTATCTTTGAGTTTTATGCATGGTTATGAAAAAAATCTCAATTGAGAAAAAATATGTATTTTACAAATATCAATTGCCACTACATAAGTACATCAATAAAGACTGTACATATATAGTGGCAATTTTTTAATGATTTTTACATTTTAAATTTAATAGTGGACAAACTCCATAAATGGTTTTTAAGGGAAAGCTTTTTTGTTCCTACTTTAGTAGATGCGGATTCTAAGTACAGCAATAAATTACACATAGTAGATTGCATTTTTGTTTTAAGCAGTTTTGCTGAATATATCATTAGACTTTCTTCGCTAGTAGAGATAAGTTTGTTTGAAAAAACATAGCTTATATTTTCTAAAAACATTGATACCAAAACTAACAGCCCAGCAAAAAGTAAGATGTTTTGCGAAAGCTAGTAGATTTAAGTAGCAAAGTTATCAAAATATATCTTCCCTTTGTTTCTTTTTTATATTATATAACATAAAAATATTATAAAAGTACTTTGCAGCATTTACTAAATTATAGTTTTAAAATACTTTGAATTTTGTATAAAATGTTTATATAGCATTGTTATTTAGAACAATTTTGTAGTATGATAAAAGATATACCTTTTATCTGAAAGGAGGTGAGAAGATGTTAGATAGATTTTGGCGATGTACTATTATTATAGTTTTTGCCTTTAGTGGATTGCTTTTGGGTGTATATTTGGTTCCTTTTGTGGCAATGATTGTAGAGCCTAAAATTTTAAATTTAGGTTTATTCAATGTGCCAATGACGGCTATTTTGTCTTATGCTTTAGGATTTATTGCCTTTGGCTTGTTTGGATTACTGTTGGCTCCATTTATATTAACATATATTTACCGTTGTTCGGAGATGTTTTTGGGTGCTTTATCAAAGTTGCCCACAAACGATATTGTGATAGGAGCGTTTGGCCTCATAATTGCCTTGATTTTGGCAAACTTGGTAGGAAATGCAGTTTCGCATATTCCTTTTATTGGTAATTATTTACCACTGATTTTAAGTGTTGTATTTGGTATTGTAGGCGTTAAATTGGCACTTAACAAGAAAAATGATTTGATGAGTATTGGTGCACCGCTTTTTCGCGAACGTCGCACGAAAGTTGTAAAGCCTAATATTAAGGCAAATGTATGCAGTAATAAGATTATTGATACAAGTGTTATAATAGATGGAAGAATTGCGGATATAAGTAAAACTCATTTTTTAGAAGGGGTATTTATCATACCTCAATTTGTGCTTGAAGAGCTACAATATATAGCAGATTCATCTGACGCTATAAAAAGAAATCGCGGTAGACGTGGGCTTGATCTTCTAAAAGAAATGCAAGAAGCCGATTATTGTACAGTAGAGATTGTTGATTATGATTATGATGATTTGACTCAAGTTGATGCAAAACTTATACGACTTGGTCAAGAACTTGGTGCAAGTGTTGTAACAAATGATTATAATCTAAATAAAGTCGCTGAACTGCAAGGCGTTCGCGTGCTTAATATTAATGATTTAGCTAATTCTGTAAAAACTGCTGTTTTGCCTGGTGAGGAGATGATAGTTAATGTCATCAAAGAGGGTAAAGAGAATAATCAAGGTATTGCTTATTTAAATGATGGTACAATGATTGTTATTGAAGGCGCAAGAAGTAATGTAGGTCAAATGCTTGATATAGTTGTGACATCTGTATTGCAAACAGCGGCAGGGAAAATGGTTTTTGCTAAAATAAAGTAAAGAGGTGCACTATGAGCGAATTATTTACTATTGTAGCGGCAGCTGGTCGTGGCACAAGGCTGGGGGCGGATGTTAATAAAATATTTGTCAATATCGCAGGGACTCCTTTGCTTGTACATACTCTAAAGGCTTTAAATGCTTGTAGCTCTTGTAAAAAGATGTTTAT
The DNA here is from genome assembly GCA_964551985.1 of uncultured Acidaminococcales bacterium. Lineage (GTDB taxonomy): Bacteria > Bacillota > Negativicutes > Acidaminococcales > JAISLQ01 > CAZKFG01. Next base: position 10,634 of record CAZKFG010000015.1, on the reverse strand, counting down.
TGTCGTAGCCCCAGATGAATTATCTTATGCTAGAGATTTACTTGCTCACTATAAGAATGATTTTTTCCCTGAGCTTGATTATGAGTTTGTGCGTGGTGGGAGTGAGAGGCAAGAGTCTGTTTACAATGCGCTTAAAAATGTTCCGCTTGAGTATAAGTATGTCGCTGTACACGATGGAGCAAGACCTTTTATTGAGCCAGAAGTTTTTGAGAAAGTTTTTTCGGTCGCTCAGCAAAAAGGAGCAGCTATTGCAGGTATAAATTATAAAGATACACTGAAAATTACCAGAAACAGTTTGATAGAAAAAACTCTTGATAGAGATCATGTGTTTGCTGCCCAAACACCACAGATTTTTTCTGTAAATATTTTGCAGGCAGCTTATGAAAAGTCCATAAAAGAGAATTTTTTTGGTACAGATGATGCTAGTTTGGTTGAGCATTTAGGTTATAGAATAACTATTGTTCAAGGGCAAGAAGACAATATTAAGATAACCACGAAAAAAGATCTGTTTTTAGCTAAAATTATATTAGGAGAAAGAGATGAATTATCGCGTAGGCATAGGGTTTGATGTACATCAATTAGTGGCAAATAGAGCGCTTATACTAGGTGGAGTAGAAATTGTGCATGAATTCGGATTGCTCGGACATTCTGATGCAGATGTGCTTTTGCATGCTATATCAGATGCTCTTTTGGGTGCCGCGGCACTAGGCGATATCGGTCAACATTTCCCTGATAATGATGATGCATACAAGGAAATTTCTAGTATGATTTTGCTAGAGCATGTTGTTAAACTACTTGAAAAAGATGGTTATCAGATAAATAATATTGATTGTACTATTATGGCAGAAAAACCAAAATTAATGCCTCATATTCCTTTTATGCAAGATAATATTGCTAAAGTTTGTAATATGAGCACAAGTGCTGTAAATATTAAGGCTACAACTACGGAAAAACTTGGTTTTGTAGGTAGACAAGAGGGTATCGCGGCGCAAGCGATTGTAAGTTTAATAAAATTAGATTAGGAAGTGATATTATGGTTGACAGACAGGTTAGGGTTAGATTTGCCCCAAGCCCAACTGGACCTTTGCATATAGGTGGCGTAAGATCTGCGCTATTTAATTGGTTGATAGCCAAAAAGGTTAATGGAAAATTTGTTTTGAGAATTGAAGATACTGATTTAGAGCGATCTTCTCGCCAATCGGAAGAAGATATAAAAGAATCTTTGACTTGGCTTGGCTTATCTTGGGATGAAGGGGTGGACATTGGTGGTCCAGGTGCACCATACCGCCAGACAGAAAGGCTTGATATATACGCAGAATATACCAAAAAACTTTTAGATAGTGGTAGGGCTTATTATTGTTATTGCACAGATGAAGAACTAGAGCAAGAGCGTAAAGACCTTGCTGAAAAACATCAAATGCCAAGATATTTAGGAAAATGTGCAAATTTAACTCAAGAGCAAATAGAAGAGTACAAAAAACAAGGTAGAAAACCAACAGTGCGTTTTCGTGTGCCAAAAGATGAACAAGTTGTTGTTGATGATTTGATAAGAGGCAAGGTTACTTTTGATTCAAATGGCATTGGTGATTTTGTTATTGTAAAATCTGACGGAGTGCCAACCTATAATTATGCTGTAGTTATTGATGATGCTTTGATGCAAATAACGCATGTTATAAGAGGTGAAGAACATTTATCTAACACTCCTAGACAAATTTTAGTTTATCAAGCACTTGGTTTTGTAGAACCTAAATTTGGTCACGTATCTTTGATTTTAGGCAAAGACCGCAGCAAGATGAGCAAGCGTCACGGTAGTACATCTGTTGAACAATATAGAAAAAAAGGCTATTTACCTGCAGGACTATTGAACTTTTTGGCACTTTTAGGTTGGGCAACAAGTGACGAACAAGAGTTTTTTACTCTAGAAGAATTGACAGAAAAATTCTCATTAGAGAGTTGTGCCAAAAATCCAGCTGTTTTTGATGTAGACAAATTAAACTGGATAAATGCTCATCATATAAGGCAATTAAATGACGAACAACTTTATGATTTAGCATTGCCACATTTGCTGGCAAGCGGATTTTTTGTAGAACACACTTATGAAAGAAGCTGGCTTGTTAGAGTTGTAGCAACTGCTCGTGAGCATATTTCTTATGGAGAACAAATACCAGAACAGATAAAGGTTTATTTTATAGATGATTTTGAGCTTGATGCCGAATCGCAAGAGATACTAAAAGAAGATAGCGCTAAAATAGTGTTACAAATTTTTAAAGATAAAATCAGCCAAGAAAAAGAGTTATCTGTTGATAATGTTAAAGCTATTTTGAAGGCTGTCGGTAAAGAAAGTGGTTTTAGTGGTAAGAAAGTTTTTATGCCAATTAGAGTTGCTACTACAGGTCAAATTCATGGTGCAGAACTTACACAGATAATTCCTTTACTAGGCAAAGAGCGTATTGGTCTTAGAATAGATAGCAGTATTTCTAAAATATAGAGTTTAAGAGAGGATAGAGCGATGAGTTTAAAAGTATACAATACCTTGACTAAAAACAAAGAAGAATTTAAGCCTTTAGAACCGGGAAAGGTTAAGATATATGTTTGTGGTGTTACGCCTTATAATCATCCGCATATAGGTAATGCTCGTCCTTTTGTAACATGGGATGTTTTTAGAAGATATTTAGAGTTTTTAGGCTATGATGTTTTGTATGTACAAAATTTTACAGATATTGATGATAAGATAATCAATAGTGCCAATGAACAAAAGATTTCTTGGCAAGAACTTGCTCAAAATTATATCGATAGCTATTTTGCGGTAATGGATAAGCTAAATATAAAACGCGCTCATATTTATCCGAAAGTTTCTGATCATATTGCTGAAATTATAGATATGGTAAAAACTTTATTGGATAAAGATTATGCTTATGTTTTAGATGGTAGCGTATATTACAAAGTGGAAAAATTTGACGGCTATGGTAAATTATCTGGTCGTAGTTTGTCTGATATGCAGGCAGGTGCAAGGGTGGATGTTGATGAGAAAAAGCAAAATCCTATGGATTTTGCTCTTTGGAAAGCGGTTAAACCTGGTGAACCTGCTTGGCAAAGTCCGTGGGGTGATGGCAGACCTGGATGGCACATAGAGTGTTCGGCGATGTCTGTAAGGTATTTAGGCTGTAGCTTTGATTTTCATGGCGGTGGAAGTGATTTGATTTTTCCTCATCACGAAAATGAGATAGCCCAATCGGAAGCTTGTACTGGTTGTCAGCCATTTGTGCATTATTGGCTACATAATGGTTTTATAACTTTAAATACAGAAAAAATGTCAAAATCATTAGGCAATTTTTTCCTTGTAAAAGATATTTTACAAAAATATAAACCGCAAATATTAAGATTTTTGATTTTGTCTACGCATTACCGCAGTCCGCTAGATTTTAGCGACGAGCTAATGGAAGAGTCCAGTCGTGGTTTAGAGAGATTGTCAGTAGCAAGAGAAAATTTGCACAGATTATTTAACATGCCAGGCTACGGTTCAAGTGATGAAGGAACTGTTTTGTTAAAAGCAGCAACAGATTGCCAAAAAGCTTTTATAGAAGCTATGGATGACGATTTTAATACTGCACTGGCGATAGGTTATTTATTTACTTTAGCTAAAGAAATAAATATTTACAGCCAAAAGGTTTTAAATCAAAAGCATTTGCCTGATGGTAAAGCAATTGATCAAACATTGAAAATATTTAATAGTATGGCAGATATTTTGGGTGTTTTACAAGATGAAGCATCTAGGGCTTCTGATGACAGCAAGACAGCCGAACTTGTACAACTTTTTATTAAGTTAAGACAAGAAGCAAGAGAGAATAAAGATTATGCGAGTGCAGATAAAATAAGACACAGCTTAGGTGAGATAGGGATTATTTTAGAAGATACATCTCAAGGCGTGCAGTGGAAAGTGCGATGAATTTTTCCGGTTATCAAAACTTGAAAAAATCATTGCTGGAAAAGTCTGCAAAAGAGTGTGAGCAAGATAAAAGTATTCAGCCAGCGCCACTAGTATTGGCATATCTTGGCGATAGTATTTTTACTTTTTACGTGCGGGAGCGACTTGTTTTGCATCAGCGCAATAAAGTGCAAGTTTTAAATGATGTCAGCTCTATGTGTGTATCAGCTGTTATGCAAGCAAAAGCATTAGACAGCATAAATGCTTTATTGCAAGAAGAAGAACTTGACATAGTGCGTCGTGGCAGAAATACTAAATCTAGTGTACCTAAAAGTGCAAGTGTGGCAGAATACCGAAAGAGTACAGGTTTTGAATGCCTTTTAGGTTGGCTTTATTGGAAAGATGACAATCAAAGATTAGACTTTTTAATGGATAGAGCTTTTTTAGCGATAATGGAAAAATTAGGGGAAAAATATTTATGAAAGTTAGTTTAGTGCGTTATACAGATGAGCCGGAGCTGACTGTAGCTTTGGCAGCAAGGCTTTGCTATTCTCCTGTTGGAGTAGAAGAGCTTAAAGAAAAATTAACAGAAGCCCAAGTGGCAAACTTTATCAGAAAACTTTTAGATTTAGGACATTTTTCTACTTTTGAACATGTGAGCTTTACTTTTGCCACTGAAGGAATATCAAGAGTTCTGACGCATCAATTAGTTAGACACAGAATAGCATCGTATTCTCAGCAATCGCAAAGATATGTTGCAGAGCATAATTTTGAAAGTATTATTCCTCCTAGCATAAAGCGGGATGAAAAAGCAAAAGAAAAGTATACTCAGCTATTAGAGAGCATTCAAAGTGTTTATAATCAGCTTATAGATATGGGTATAGATAAAGAAGATGCACGGTATGTATTGCCAAACGCGACCGAGACGAAAATTGTCATTACAATGAATGCTCGTTCTTTGTTTAACTTTTTTTCATTAAGATGTTGTAATAGAGCTCAATGGGAGATTAGAACTTTAGCAAATAAAATGCTCCAAGAGGTTCGCAAAGTAGCGCCGATAATTTTTGCAAAGTCAGGTGCTACTTGCCAAACTATGCGTATTTGTAATGAAGGTAATATGAGCTGTGGAATGCTTGAAAAACTTTTGTTGCAAGATGAGGCGAAAGATAATGGCTGATGATTTTTTAATAGGTAGAAATAGTGTTTTAGAGGCTTTAAAAGCTGATAGAACTTTCAATAAGATTTTTTTTCAAGAAGGCGAGCGAAAAGGCAGTGCGAGAGAGATTTTTCGTTTGGCTTTAGAAAAAAATATCCCCACTGAAATTGTCAATTTAAAAAAATTGCAAAGTTTAGCAGGTGACCTGCCACATCAAGGTGTTGTTGCTACGGCATCACCAGTCGCTTATTATGAGATAGAAGATGTTTTGCAGTTTGCTCAACAAAAAAATCAGCTACCCTTTTTAATCCTTTTAGATGAAATGCAAGACCCACATAACGTTGGAGCTATTATAAGGACGGCTTGCGCAGCAGGAGTGCATGGTATTTTGTTGCCTAAACGTCGCAGCTGTCAGGTAACTTCAGCAGTTGTAAGAGCTTCTGCCGGTACTGTTGAATATATGCCGATTGTGCGTATTGGTAATATTGTACAAGTTTTAGAAAAGTTGAAAAAACAGGGACTTTGGACTATTGGTGCGGACATGAATGCTCAGGTAGATTATAAACAGGCGGATTTGAATATACCTTTAGTGCTTATTATTGGTGGAGAAGATAAGGGTATATCAAGACTTGTCAAAGAGCATTGTGATATGCTACTTCAAATACCTATGCCAGGGAGCGTTACATCACTAAATGCTTCTGTTGCCGGTGCTTTGTTAATTTATGAGGTTTTGCGTAAACGTTCTTAGGTAGGTGGATTTTATTAATGCTTATTTATTAGTCGATGGTTATAATGTTTTAAATAGTTGGTCAGAATTTAAACAGTTAAAAGATGTTGATTTAGCTCACGCTAGAGATAAGTTTATTGATATTATTGTAAACTATGCAGCTTTTAAAGGTTATCAGCCAATTATTGTTTTTGATGCTTATGCTGTCAGTGGTCAAACGAGCATAGAAGAAAAATCAGGCGTACAGGTGGTATTTACACAACAAGGGCAGACGGCAGACTCTTATATAGAAAAGACGACATATGAGCTATTAAAGCTTAAAAATGATGTTTTTGTTGTTACAGGTGATTATAGCGAACAAATGGCTATTTTAGGTATGGGAGCATACAGACTTACTACTAAAGAGTTGGAAAAAGATTATAAAAAATGTTTAGTTACTATTAAAGAACGTATTGTCGCAGGTAGACCTTTGGCACACCGACAAGAGCTGGGTGCAAGGTTAAAGCACGATGTTGCAATTCGACTTGATACTATTCGTAAAAATAGTAATAGGGGAAAACTTGACTAGATTGATATAGATTAGTATAATGATAAATAGCCCTAAAAATCGTGATTGTAATAGTGCTATGAAATATTTTCCCGTATAAGAATATGAAAGTGGGAGGAATTTGATGAAGTCAAATGCACAAAACGATTTTTATATTAACTTTGAAAATATGTCTGATGAAGAAATTGTAATGGATGCCAGAATGCAAAGTGGTATTTTTGCGCAAGAATATTTGTTAAAAAAATACCGTAATTTCGTTCGTGCTAAAGCTAGAAGTTATTTTTTGATTGGTGCGGAAAGAGAAGATATTATCCAAGAAGGTATGATTGGGTTATATAAAGCTATCCGTGATTTTAAAATAGATAAATTATCATCTTTTAGAGCTTTTGCTGAATTGTGTATTACAAGGCAGATAATTACTGCAATAAAAACAGCAACAAGGCAAAAACATATACCGTTAAATTCTTATGTATCTTTAAATAAACCGATTTATGAAGAAGATTCAGACAGGACTTTACTTGATGTTTTATCAGGGACAAAAATAACTGACCCTGAAGAAATTGTAATTGGTAAAGAAGAGTTTTTACATATAGAAGAAAAAATGAACAGTGTCCTTAGTGATTTAGAATGGCAAGTTTTGATGAGTTATCTTGATGGAAAATCTTATCAAGAAATAGCAGTAGATTTAGATAGACATGTAAAATCTATTGATAATGCATTGCAAAGAGTTAAACGTAAGTTGGAAAAATATTTAGAAGCGCGCGCTGAAAAAACAGATATTCAAGAAGTTTGCAAAGGACTTATGGCGTACAATAAGAGTATTACAGACAAAAATCAATAGCAGGCATTAGTTGCTTGCTTTTTTGTTGTACTATTATAAAAAAATAAAAGGTATTTGCAAGTAAATGACGAATATAAAATTTATGATACAAAAAAATGAATTTTTAATAAATAATATTTAGGGGGAATGAAAATGGGGGCACAAATTGAAGAACTTGTTGTTTGCGTTGAGAAAGTGAAAGGTAGTGCTAATCAGTTGGTTATAGTTACAGGAAATCCAGGTAGTGGTAAAAGCCAAGTTTTGCGTGAAGCATCAGCTAAGAAAAAATGGGATTACGTTGATTGCAGAGACTTAGTATCAGAAGAAATAATAGAACTATTGCCAGCAATGCGTGCAGCAAAATCTCCAGCAATAATAAGCAACATTTTATCACGCCACAATTCAGAAGTTTTTTTATTAGATAGAGTACAGACTTTTTTTACACCAGTATTACATATAAATCCATTAGATCTTTTAAAAACTCTAAGCGAAAAACATGCTTTAGTAGTTGCTTGGCCGGGATATTACGAAGGTGGTAATTTGTTTTTTGAACGTGCCGGCGAAAAAGAGCCACTAAAATTTGATGCCTCGGGATTAACTGTTTGGTCAGTAGAAAAGAATTAAAGTAAAAGAGGTGCTAGCTTATGCCAACAAAAAAAACAATAGCGGTATTAACAGGCGGTGGTGACTGCCCTGGATTAAATGCAGTAATAAGAGCAGTAGTACGTTCGGCATTGCGTAGTAATTGGCGCGTTTTTGGAATATTAAATGGTTTTGCAGGACTTGTTGAAGACCAAATGAATTTGATGGATGAATATTCGGTGTCTGGGATTTTGCCACGTGGCGGTACAATCTTGGGAACAACAAATCGCGACAATCCATTTCATTATGCAGTTTTAGAAAATGGTGAGCTTGTCTACAAAGATTTGAGTGAACAAGCGGTAAATAATCTTAGAAAAAGGGGCATTGATGCACTTGTAGTTATCGGTGGTGACGGAAGTCTTAGAATAGCTGAAAAAATAAGCCAATTGGGAGTTAATGTCGTCGGTGTTCCAAAAACTATAGATAATGATATCCCTTGTACTGAACGTACTTTTGGTTTCGATACAGCCGTGTCTATTGCATCAGAAGCACTAGATAGACTGCATACAACAGCAGAGTCGCATCATCGTGTTATGGTGCTTGAAGTAATGGGCAGAAATGCCGGTTGGATTGCTCTTCATTCAGGACTTGCTGGTGGTGCTCATTGTATTGTTGTACCAGAAATTCCTTACAAAATAGAGTCTTTAATAGACAAAATAAACGCAAGACGTCATATAGGTCGAACATACAGCCTGATAGTTGTCGCAGAAGGAGCTAAACCAGTAGGTGGCGATGTTACAGTATCGCGCATTGTAGAGGGGAGCTTTGAAGCTGTTAGGTTAGGCGGCGTTGGCGATAAAATTACCAGAGAGATAGAAAATTTGACAAAAATAGAATCGCGTTGTACTGTTCTTGGACACGTTCAAAGAGGTGGTACACCAACTGCTTTTGATAGAGTGCTTTGCACACGCTATGGAGTAGCTGCATTTAATGCCTGCCTAAAAGAGAATTTTGGCACAATGGTTGCGTTACAAAAAGACCAAATTATAACAGTACCACTAGATAGTGTTGCAGATATTCCAAACAATATATCGCTAGATAGCGAGCTTGTACTTATGGGTAGAAGTATAGGGATTTGTTTTGGAGATTAATTTTAAAAATTAATTTGTTAATGTACATCTGCAATGCCAAGCGTTGCAGATGTGCTTCGCTATAAAGTTATCTTGGGGGTGAGGGTTTTAGATACTCAAAGATTACATTACTGTTATCATTGCGGTGGAAAATTAGAAAAAACGCAAGATAAAATACCAAGAATGAAGTGCACCTTATGTAGTAGAATTTCTTATGAAAATCCTATTGTAGGTGTTGCTGGGATGATTTTTGATGAAAAAGGACGTATTTTGCTTGTCAGGCGCAGCAAAAATGTAGATTATAGCGGTTTGTGGTGTATACCTTGCGGTTATGTAGAATATAATGAAGATATAAGAAGTGCGGTCGCTCGTGAAGTAAGAGAAGAGACTGGTCTTATTATTAAACCAACAAAGATATTTACTGCACATTCTAATTTTCACAATCCCAAACAACATACAGTTGGGATTTGGTTTTTATGTAGCGTTATTTCAGGAGAATTATGCGCAGGCGATGATGCTGATAAAGTGCAATGGTTTTGCCCTCAAGAGTTGCCAAAGCTTGCTTTTGTAACAGACAAGCTAGTCCTTAATGAATGGATTGGCATAATTAATAAAGAAATTTTATGAGAGGAAATTAAATGGATCAAATATTTACAGCTATTATTATTGCGATAGTAGAAGGTATAACAGAATTTTTACCAATATCATCTACAGGTCATATGATTTTAGTTGGCAACATAATAGGGTTTCACGGTGAACAAGCATCACTTTTTGAGGTCGTAATACAATTTGGTGCAATATTATCAGTAGTTTATATTTATAAAGAAAAATTCAAACATTTTTTCACAAAAGATGGTTGGAACGCTAACAAAGGTCTAAGTGCATGGCATGTGGCGGCAGGAATTGTGCCTGTTATGTTAATTGCTTTTTTTGCACATGGGTTTATAAAAAAATATCTTTTTTCGCCAAACACTGTAATAGTAGGTTTGGTTTTAGGTGGTGTTTTAATGCTTGTCGCAGAACGCTATGCTTTGAAAAATCAACTACAAGAAGTTGACAAAATAAGTATTGAACAAGCTTTTTGGGTAGGGTTCTTTCAAGTGCTAGCTCTATGGCCTGGTTTTTCACGTTCAGGCTCAACTTTATCTGGTGGACTGCTTTTGGGTTTATCGAGAAAAGTGGCGGCAGAGTTTACCTTTATCATTGCCGTTCCAGTAATGTTTATTGCAAGTGTTTATGATTTATATAAAAATAAACATCTTTTAAATAGTGAGAGTATAACAATGTTGTCAATAGGTTGTGTCGTTGCCTTTATAACATCGTGGTTTGCAGTGTTATGGCTGATAAAATTTTTGAATAAGTCCAGTTTAAAAAGCTTTGCTATATATAGATTTGTCCTAGCTTTGCTTTCGTTTTGGTATTTTAATTAAAAAATTTTCTCAAAGTATTGACAGTAGAGTTTTTATATTATATACTATATAACGTTACAACTGAAATAAATTATTTTTTCCGCTGGCGTAGCTCAACCGGTAGAGCAGCTGACTTGTAATCAGCAGGTTGGGGGTTCAAGTCCTCTCGCCAGCTCCATTTTTATCTCAATTGTACGGAGGGATTCCCGAGTGGCTAAAGGGAGCAGACTGTAAATCTGCCGGCTCTGCCTTCGCTGGTTCGAATCCAGCTCCCTCCACCAATATAATATCGCGGGGTGGAGCAGTTGGTAGCTCGTCGGGCTCATAACCCGAAGGTC
>CAZKFG010000014.1:0-36457 GCA_964551985.1 uncultured Acidaminococcales bacterium | reverse complement strand
AGCGTTTTTTTAGATCGTCAATTCTTGTTTGTGTTGACACTATTTGCACCTCCATAAATTTGTGGCATTTTTATTTAATGCAGGTATAATAAAGCTTTTTAATTAGTGTTTGCGTTGGCAAATTTCTAATAAAACGCCGCCTGTTGCTTTTGGGTGGATGAACGCAATGTCAGATCCGCCAGCACCATAACGTGGGTTTTCATCGATTAGACGTACGCCTTTTTCTTTTAGGTCTGCTAATGCAGCTTTGATGTCGTCTACTCTTAGAGCAACGTGTTGGATTCCTTCTCCGCCATTTCTTTCAATGAATTTAGCGATTGGACCATCTGGAGCTGTTGATTCTAAAAATTCTAGTTCGCAATCTCCACATGGGAAAAAGCTAACTTTTACTTTTTGTTCTGCAACAACTTCATCTTCTGGTAGATGGTTGATACCTAATGTGTCCTTGTAGAATTTTTTTGTTGCTTGTAAGTCTTTTACAGCAATACCGATATGGTCTACATTTAATACTTTAAACATAATATCCCTCCAATGTTATTTTAATATTTCACTAACTATTTTGTTAGTTATTGAGTATGGGTCAAGTTCTCTATCTTGCAACTGTTTGATTGTTTTATCAAAATCTGGTGTATTAGAAACTGTTTTTTCAATATGACGACGTATACGTTCATCAATCATTGTAAGCAGTTCTGTTTTTAGGTTTTCTGCACGTCGTTGTTCGAGTTCTTTAGTTTCACGCAGATATTTTGCGTGTTCTTCTATTGAATCAACAACAGTGATTACCCCTTCATTATCACTTGCTATAGTGCGATTAATTACAGGTCTCCAGCCTTTTTTGTCAGGGTTTAATTCCAGCATCATTTCAATTTCAATGTGTAGTTTTTCAACGCCTTCTCTATCGGCTTTATTGATTGTAAACAGATCACCTATTTCTAATATACCTGCTTTTATGGCTTGTATATCATCACCAAGACCAGGTACTAAAACAACCATCGTTGTGTCAGCTGCTTTTACTATATCCACTTCAGATTGCCCAACACCAACAGTTTCTATGATAATTATATCATATCCTGCGGCATCAAGAATTTTTACAGCATCTGTAGTTTTCTGTGATAGTCCACCCAAACTGCCACGAGTAGCCATACTGCGAATAAAAATGCCCTCGTCCATTGTAATATCCATCATTCTTATTCTATCGCCCAATATGGCGCCACCAGAATATGGACTTGTCGGGTCTATTGCTACGATACCAACAGTTTTCCCGCGTGAACGATATTCTTTGGCAAGTTTATCTGTAAGTGTGCTTTTACCTGCTCCAGGAGGTCCTGTAATACCTATTACGTAAGCACCGCCTGTATGTGGATAAAGTTCTTGCATTATCTTTGTTGCTTCTGGAAATTCATTTTCGACAGCAGTAATAGCTTTTGATGCTGCCAATCTTGATTTTTCCAATACGCCTTTTGCTATATCCATTGGGTACACCGCCTTGATGAATTATGTTAACTAATTCTTTGTATAGTATAACAGCCGGGCAAGACCCGGCTGCTATTATATACTTTTATAACGGTAATTATTTAACGTTTGCTTTGATGAATTCAACAATTTTTGCTGTTGGTGTGCCAGGTGTGAATACATCTGCAACGCCAGCTGCTTTAAGTGTTGGGATATCAGCATCAGGAATAACCCCACCGCCGATAACTAATGTGTCTTTAAGACCTTTTGCTTTTAATTGCTCTACTACTTTTGGGAAAAGTGTGTTGTGAGCTCCTGATAGTAAGCTTAGTGCTACAACGTTTACGTCCTCTTGTAGTGCTGTTTCTACTATTTGTTCTGGTGTTAGGCGAATGCCTGTATAAATAACCTCAAAGCCTGCATCCCGAAGTGCGCGAGCTACTACTTTTGCGCCTCTGTCATGTCCGTCTAGACCTGGTTTTGCAACCAATACTCTAATACGTTTTTCCATTATGTTCCCTCCTTAAAATCTCTCTACAATTATAGTGTGCTTACTGCTTTGTATTCGCCGAATACTTTGCGCATTGTGTTACAGATTTCACCTTCTGTTGCATATGCTTTTACAGCAGCCAAAATTAATGGCATTAAATTAACGTGTTCGTCTTTACATCCTGCTTCGAGTTCAGCAAGTGCTTTTTCTACAGCTGCGTTGTCGCGTTTTGCTTTTAGATCAGCAATTTTTTTCTTTTGTAGGTCGCCAACAGAAGCATCTACACGTAAAAGATTTTTAGGTGGTTCTTCTTTGATTTGGAATTTGTTTACGCCAACAATAACGCGTTCGCCTTTTTCAACTTCCATTTGCCATTTGTAGGCACTTTCTTGGATTTCTTTTTGGATATAACCTTTTTCGATAGCAACAGGAGCGCCGCCGATTTCATCAATTTTCTTGATGTATTCCCAGCATTCTGCTTCTATTTTATCTGTTAGAGCTTCTACATAGTAGGATCCGCCTAGTGGATCGATTGTATCAGCTAAACCACTTTCGTAAGCAACAATTTGTTGTGTACGTAGTGCAACGCGTACGGAATCTTCTGTTGGAAGAGCCAACGCTTCGTCTTTGGAGTTAGTGTGTAATGATTGTGTACCACCCATTACTGCTGCTGCTGTTTGTAGAGCAACACGGATAATGTTGTTGTCAGGTTGTTGTGCTGTTAGCATTGAACCTGCTGTTTGTGTATGTACACGTAGCATTTGTGATTTTGCTTTTTTAGCATTGAATCTTTCTTTCATTAATTTTGCCCACACACGACGGGATGCACGGAATTTTGCAACTTCTTCCAATACGTTGTTGTGTGCGTTCCAGAAAAATGATAGACGACCAGCAAAAGCATCGATATCCATACCTGCTTTTAGTGCAGCTTCAACATAAGCTATACCATCAGCAATTGTGAATGCGATTTCTTGTGATGCTGTAGATCCTGCTTCACGAATGTGGTAACCAGAAATAGAGATTGTGTTCCATTGTGGTACGTTTTTAGAGCAATATTCAAAAATGTTTGTGATAAGTCTCATTGATGGAGCTGGTGGGAATATGTATGTTCCGCGAGCTGCATATTCTTTTAGAATATCGTTTTGGATTGTTCCCATTAGTTTGTCAGCTGTTACGCCTTGTTTTTCAGCAACTGCGATATACATTGACAATAATACAGAAGCTGGAGCGTTGATTGTCATTGATGTAGAAACTTTATCTAGTGGAATTTGGTCAAACAAAATTTCCATATCAGCTAATGAATCTATAGCAACACCAACTTTACCAACTTCACCTTCTGAAATTGGATCATCAGAGTCATAACCAATTTGTGTTGGTAGGTCAAATGCACAGGATAGTCCTGTACCGCCTGATTCTAATAGGTAACGATAACGTTTGTTGGATTCTTCAGCAGTTGAGAAACCTGCATACATACGCATAGTCCAAAAACGACCACGATACATTGTTGGTTGAACACCGCGGGTGAACGGATATTCGCCTGGGAAACCTAATTTTGTTTCATAATCGAAACCTTCGATGTCAAGTGGAGTGTAAAGTCTGTTTACCTCCAAGTTTGAACGTTCTGGTGATTTTGCAAGCGTTTTTGCTACTGTGTCACCATATGCTTGCAATCCAGCTTTTAATTTGTCATTTGCCATTCTCTAATCCTCCTTTTATTTCTTCATACATGGGCAAAGCCCAGCATGGAATGACCTATTGGTCTTTATTTCACTTTCATGCTACCTGTTTCAGCAAAGCGAGCATGGAATGAAAGTGCTTCTGACATAATGTGTGGTGTTTGAACAGGACCTAGTTTTGCAATAGCTCTTTCCATGTAATCTTTTAGTATTGGTTGATAATCAGGGTGAGCTGTTTTTTCGATGATAACTTTTGCGCGTTCTTTTGGACTTAGTCCACGCACGTCAGCAACGCCACGTTCTGTTACGAATACATCGATATCGTGTTCTGTGTGGTCAATGTGTGAACACATTGGAACGATTGAAGATATGTCTCCACCTTTAGCAACAGAGTTTGTAAAGAAGAAGGTTAAGTAACCATTTCTTGCAAAGTCTCCGCTACCACCGATACCGTTCATAATTTTTGTACCAACAACGTGTGTAGAGTTTACGTGCCCATAAATATCATATTCAATAGCTGTATTCATTGCAATTACGCCAAGACGTCTTGCAATTTCAGGACTGTTGGAGATTTCTTGTGGGCGAAGAATAAGTTTTGGAATGTATTTATCAAGATTAGCATAAAAACATTTTAAGGCATCTGGTGATGGGCTTAAAGATGTACCTGATGCTACAACTAATTTTCCAGCATCAATTAGATCAAACATACCATCTTGAATAACTTCTGTATAAACAGATAGGTTTTCAAAAGGCGAATTGCAAAGACCAGAGATAACTGCGTTTGCTACTGAGCCAACGCCTGATTGAAGTGGTAAGAGATTTTGTGGCATACGACCTTGTTTGATTTCATTTTGCAAAAACTCAATTAAATGTCCGCTCATTGCTTTTGCATCATCATCAATCGCTGCAAGTGGGCGTGTTCCGTCGATAATATCACAAGGAACAATCGCTACTATTTTGCTTGGGTCACATGGAATATATGTTGTACCAATACGATCATCAGCTTTTGTAATAGGAATTGGTTGACGGTGTGGAGGGTCTAGTGGAATATAAACGTCTTGAATTTTTTCTAGTTCTTCTGGTTGGCTTACATTGATTTCAACAATTACTTGTTTAGCGCTTTGTACAAAAGACGCTGCATTACCTTGTGAAGTTGTTGCAACAATTCCACCATTTTCAGTAATTGCGCAAGCTTCTACTATTGCAATGTCAACTGTACCACCTAGGTATCCATATCTTGACATTTGAGCAACATGGCTTAAGTGTAAATCTTGATAAGCAATTTTACCTGCGTTAATACCGTTACGAGTAGAGTTATTTGTTTGGTAAGGCAAACGTTTAGCAATAATGCCACCATCTGCCCACGCTCCGTCTAGTTCAGCACCAACAGAAGCGCCTGTCCACAAATTAACTTTTAAAGGATTTGTTTTTGCAATTTCAGCTAATGCTAGAGGCACAGCTTTTGGATAACCAGCTGGTGTAAAACCACTTGTACCAATATTCATACCGTCTTTGATAAAAGCTGCTGCTTCTTGAGCAGTTTTTATCTTGGCATGAAGTGCCTTGTTTCTAATGCGATCGCGAATTTCAATCATTTTTTTCTTCCTCCCTTAAAATTACCTTTATTTTAATTAATGATCTATAACATTAAATAAAACCTTATTTAACAACTTAAGCTACAGAAAGGCAGCAAAAAAACAGTCACCCAGAAATGAATTACTTTTTTATTTGAGCATCCCATAACCAAGTGCCAGATTACTAATTGCTTGAAAATTTTGTCTACAAGCCGCAAGCTGCCCTGAAATATACTTTCCCTTAAAGGCTTGCCTTCGTGGGTCTATATATTATATGGTGTATTATGTTTTGTTTTTAAAGCGTTATATTGGTTAATATTCGCTATAATTTTTAAAAATCCTACCTACTTTTATTTTTATTTTTAATATTTTTGTTTTTTGTAATCTTTATCTCATTTTAACAAAGTTTTTTATTTTTAGCTAGTAGTTATAACAAATATTTTTTATTTTTTTCACTTTATTTTTTGCTATTTTAAAACACTTTTTCGCACTTTTTATTATTTTCATTTGCATTTTATAAAAAGTTGTAAACTTTTGTTTTTAAACAGAAAAATAGCATTATTTTATAAAATTTTATAAACAAAAAATGAGACTTAAGCTAAAAGCTTAAGTCTCATTTTTTATTCTCTAATTTGTTTATGATAATGAGTGTGTAAAAGTTTATGTGCTTTTTCATCTAGCGGTTTACCTAACCACTGTGAGTAAAGTTCTTTAATTGCTGGATTTTCATGTGATTTGCGAATATTAAAATCACTATCTAACTCATAAATAGATTCTTGTCTTTTCTTTCTTATTATAGCATCAACAGGGATTGGTTGTCCACCGCCGCTAATACATCCACCAGGACAAGCCATAATTTCAATAAAGTGATAATCTGCTTTACCTTCTCTTATTCTATCAAGCATTTTTCTGGCCTCTGCTAAGGTATTAACCACAGCAACTTTAACTTTAGTGCCATCAACATCTATAACAGCTTCTTTTAAGCCTTGAAGTCCTCTAACTTCTTTAAAGTCCACTGCAGCAAGTTCTTTTCCTGTTACAACTTCATAAACTGTTCTAAGTGCCGCCTCCATAACACCGCCTGTAGCACCAAAGATTACAGCTGCACCTGTACTTATACCCATAGGATCATCAAATTCTTCATTTTTCAATGAATCAAAATCAAGCCCAGTCTCTTTTATCATACGCCCTAATTCTCTAGTTGTTATGACATAATCAACATCTTGGTAGCCGCTAGAATTCATCTCTGGACGAGCAGCCTCGGCTTTTTTAGCTGTACAAGGCATAACAGATACAGAAACGATATTTTTAGGATCGACACCACTTTTTTCTGCATAGTATGTTTTAACTAAAGCACCAAACATTTGTTGTGGGGATTTAGCCGTGGATAAGTGTGCTAACAAATCTGGATAAAGAATTTCCACAAAATTTACCCAGCCAGGGCTACAAGATGTAATCATTGGAAACACACCATTGTTTGTCAGTCTATGAATAAATTCATGTCCTTCTTCCATTATTGTAACATCAGCGCTAAAATCTGTATCAAAAACCTTGTCAAAACCCATGTGTCTTAACGCCGCAACCATTTTACCTGTGACAATGCTACCAGGCTGCATACCTAGCGTTTCGCCTAATGCAACACGTACAGATGGCGCTGTTTGCACTATAACATGTTTTGTCGGGTCACTTATTGCTTTCCAAACTTCTTTAGTATAGTCTCTTTCTACTATTGCAGCAGTAGGACAAATAGTTGAACATTGTCCACAATAGGTACATGCTGCTTTATCAAGACCACATTCAAATGCTGGTGTAACAACTGTTTCAAAGCCGCGCTTAGCAAAACTATATACATCCATGTCTTGACGTTCTGAACAAACTCTTATGCAGCGACCGCAAAGTATGCATTTTTCACTATCACGCACTAGTGATGGATTGTTGTCATCCAGCTCAAAGTGTTTTTTCTCACCTGCAAAACGAATTTCCCTCAAACCTAAATCGGCTGCCACAGTTTGAAGCTCGCAATTTTGGTTGCGAACACAAGTTAAACAATCACTTGGGTGATTTGCCAAAAGCAATTCTACTACTGCTTTTCGAGCTTGGCGTACTCTTTGGGTATTTGTATGAACAACCATTCCTTCATTAACAGGGTATACGCAAGAAGCCACAAGTGTTCTTGCGCCTTCCATCTCAACAACGCACAAACGGCAAGCTCCTTCTGGTTTTAATTCTGGATGATAACAAAGAGTTGGAACTTTTACACCAGCTTTTCTAGCTGCGTTTAATACAGTGGCACTTTTGTGAACACTTACTTTTTTACCATCTATCGTTACATTAACCATTTCCATCTGCATATTTACGCTCCTTTTCTTATCGCTTTAAACGGGCATTTGGATTGACAAGCACCACATTTTATACAAAGTTCTTTATCAATTGTATGTTGTTGTTTTAATTCGCCGGAAATTGCATTTACAGGACAAACTTTTTTGCAAAGCCCACAACCTTTACAAGCATCTGTAATCTCGTATGATGCTAAAGCACTACAAGCTCCAGCTGGACATTTGTGTTCTTTTATATGTGCCTCATATTCATGTCTAAAATATTTCAAAGTACTAAGAACAGGGTTTGGTGCTGTTTGTCCAAGTCCACAAAGAGCAGTATCTTTTATAGCATACGCTAAATCTTCCAGTAAAGCTATATCACCATCTTTGCCTTTACCTTCGGTAATACGCTCTAAAATTTCAAGCATACGTTTTGTACCTTCACGACAAGGAGTACATTTACCGCAAGATTCATGTTGAGTAAAGCTCAGAAAGAACTTAGCAACGTCAACCATACAAGTTGTCTCATCCATTACAACAAGACCACCTGAACCCATCATCGCACCAGCAGATGCCAAAGAGTCGTAGTCTATAGTCAAATCAAGCATATCTTCTGGCAAACAGCCACCAGAAGGTCCGCCAATTTGCACTGCTTTATATTTTTTACCATCAACTATGCCGCCACCAATATCATAAATTATTTCACGCATAGTTATACCCATTGGTACTTCAGCAAGACCAGTATTGTTTATTTTACCAGTCAAAGCAAAAACTTTTGTACCTTTGGATTTTTCTGTTCCTATTTTGGCATACTCTTCTGCTCCATCAACAATAATACAAGTAATGTTTGCCAAAGTTTCAACATTGTTTATATTAGTTGGTTTGCCCCATAAACCCGATACTGCAGGAAATGGCGGTCTAGGACGAGGCATTCCACGATTTCCTTCAATAGATTGCAAAAGCGCTGTTTCTTCGCCACAAACAAAAGCTCCTGCGCCTTCTTTAATATGCAAAGTAAAGTTAAAGTTAGTACCAAAAATATTTTTCCCTAAAAATCCCATCTCTTCAGCTTGGGCAATAGCATTGCGCAAACGTTTAATTGCTAAAGGATATTCAGCTCTTACATACACATAACCCTCATCAGAGCCTATAGCATAACCACAAATAGCCATACCCTCTATAATTGTGTGCGGGTCGCCTTCCAAGACACTTCTGTCCATAAACGCACCTGGATCGCCTTCATCCGCATTACAAACAACATATTTTTTATCTCCAGGCGACTGACTGGCAAATTGCCATTTCATACCAGTTGGGAAGCCTGCGCCGCCCCGACCACGAAGCCCAGATTTTTTTACTTCTTCAACAACTTGTTCTGGTGTCATTTGAGTAAGTGCTTTGCCAAGCGCCTCATAACCACCAAACGCAATGTATTCTTCTATATGATCTGGATTTATATGTCCACAGTTTTTCAAAACTTTACGCATTTGCTTACGGTAAAAATTAATTTCATCATAGTTAGGAACAGCTTCTTTAGTAAGCGGTTCTTTGTAGAGGAGCCTTTCTACAATTCTGCCTTTGTATAGATGTGATTCTACAATTTCTTCAACATCTTCTGGTTTTACTGATACGTAAAAAACACCTTCAGGATAAACTATAACTAAAGGTCCCATTTCACAAAAGCCATGACAGCCTGTTTCAACTACTTTAACTTCTTTTTCTAATCCACGAGCTTGAATTTGCTCATTAAATTTCGCTTCAACCGCTTTTGAACCTGATGCTATACAGCCAGTACCGGCACAAATAAGAACGTGTGCTCTAATTAATTGCATTATTTTCCCTCCACAAAAGTTTTTTAGCCCATTTTGGCAACAACTAAGTCTTGTACTATTTGTCCATTTACAACGTGTTCTGCAACAAGTCTTTGTGCGTCTGTTGATTTTACATTACCATAAGTTATTCTAGGTTCACCAGGTTTGACAATATCAACTAAAACCTCTTTTTCACACATGCCAATACAACCTGTTTGTTGAAAAGTAACATCTTGGAGGTTACGTTTAGTACATTCATCCATCAAAGCACTCATTACTTCTCTGGCACCTGCGGCAATGCCACAAGTTCCCATACCAACAATAATTTTTACACCGTCAGCATTGCGTAAGTTTGTTTGCGTTTGTAGTTTTTCTCTTAATTTTTTTAAATCTTCTAGTGACTTCATTTTTTACCTCCATCATTCATCAATACTTTTTAACCCTTCTCTTATGTAGTCTTCAAGCCAAGTTCTAATGTCCATCTGGCTAAAATCGGCATCTTCTCCTAAAATTTCTCTCATTTGCATAGTATCTAGCAAAAACTCTTTATTATTTTTTATATGTCTATAGAAAAAACGTATACTTTGATAGCTTACAACAATAATCTTTACAGTTGTAACAATATCTCCAAGCGGAGGTCTATCAATATGGCTATATCCATATGTAGCGACAATTTTAGTACCCTCACCAACTTTAGAAAAAATATCAAGTTTACCACCGGATGCTCTTGTAGACATATCTATCAAAGGTAAACCAAGACCTACTTTTCTGGTAGTTCTGGTTGTCGTAAATGGATTTTTTACTTTATTTAGTATTTGCTCATCCATACCGCGACCATCATCTTCTACAACAATAGTAAGCAAATTATTGGCAACATCTTCATTAATGATAAGTTCTACATTTTTAGCTTGCGCTTCCATTGAATTTTGCACTAAATCAATGATATGTAAAGACAAATCTCTCATAATTATTGATATCTATCCAGTATTGCGCTAACTGCTTCTACCGTCAATCTACCATGTGTATCTTCATTAATTGTCAAAACAGGAGCTAAGCCACAAGCACCAATGCAAGCTACTATCTCTAAAGTATACCGTAAATCTTCAGTAGTTTTACCTGCTTTTATACCAAGTTTATCTTCTATTGCCTGTAAAATCTTTTTCCCACCACGCACATGGCACGCAGTGCCTTGACAAACCTTTATTATATTTTTCCCTCTTGGATTCAAATGAAACTGCGAATAAAAGGTAACTACACCATAAACTTTGCTTACAGGATTGTCAGTTTTTTCAGCAATTTTCTTAATAACATTTTTTGGCAAATAGCCATACACATTTTGTGCTTCTTGCAAAATAGGTATCAAAGATCCTTTTTTCCCAGCATATTTTTCAAATATTGGTTGTAGTAATTCATAACTTTCTTCCTGCCCACCACAACAACAAGTTTTTTCATGCATAAAGATTCCTCCTCGAATTTTGTTTGAATTTATATATAAACTCAGCCAATCTTTTTCCCTGCCTCAATCTTTCTACCATCTAACCCTTTTAATGCTAACTTAAATTCTTCAATTGTAGGCTGCTTCATGTAAATATAATTTTTAGGACCAGTTAGAAAATCATTTATCATATGAGCATCAGAGTTTGTAATATAAGGGAGATTGCCGAGTAATTTAGCCATTTTTTTCTCTGTTAATTCTTTTAAAGAGTTTCTTGATATTTCCACGGCAACAAAGCCACTGTCTGCCTGAATAAAGCCTAAATAACTAAGCAAGCTATATGCTGGTTTATCAACGTGAGCGGCAATACAAACCCCACCTAAACTATCTGCCAAAGCAATTAGTGCATCAACATCAAGCTTAACAGATGCTAAAAGCATTCTGGTTTCTTCTTTGATAAATTCATCATTTTCATCGACAATAAATTGACCGCCAAATTTTTCAGCATTGTTTTGCATATCAGGCATATTTTTATCTAAAACTTCTTGAAATTTTAGCAGTTTTTTCAAGCTATCAAATAAAACTACAACGTGTCCGCCTTCCATAGTCTCAACTTCCACGCCTGCCCAAACAACAACTCCTAACTCTTGACCTACTCTTATTGCAGGCAAAACATTACCACAAACATTATGATCTGTTATCGCAACAAGATTTACTCCATTTGCTGCTGCCTGCATAACAATATGACGAGGTGTCATCTCAATTTCAGCACAAGGTGATAAAAGAGTGTGCACATGCAAATCGGCAACCCATCTATCCATTACTTTGCATGTCCCGACAAACCAAACTCAAAGAGCTTACCTGCGACATCAAAAGTAGTCATATCGGTAGACAATATTGTAATTTCATTTTCTTTGGCTTTTTGCAGTGCTTCTTGCTCTATAGTGGCACCGCCTGCAACAATAATTGCACTTAGAGACAATAAAGATGCCACCGCTATAATATTTTGGTGTCCTTGCATTGTAACCCATAAAGTACTCTCTTTTGCCTGACCCATAACATTACTTAACAAATCAGAAACATAACAAATACCCACGTCTTCGTCGCCATTGCCTGCATCATTTTCCACTTTGAGCTTCAATTTTTCTATTATTTGAGATAGTTTCATCATTCACCTCTAGCCGTATTTTTATCGCCAACACCTAAAGTGCTGACAATTTCTCTTAATTTAAAAATACATTCTTCTTCTTTAGCAAGTCCTTGTACAATGTCTTGGGCAAAGCTATCACAAGTTGGCGCCCCACAAGCACCACAGTCAAGTCCGGGCAAACTTTCGGCAATATTTTTTATTTGCACAATTTTTTGCATAGCAACAGTTATATCATCATCTAATTTCATTATCGGTCGTGGCTGAATTTTTCTGCGCCTTAACAAAGAGTTACTATACACAATTTCTTTTTCAGCTAAAATAGTTTTTTTACGTTCTTTGGGTTCGTAATCACGCATTCTTCTAACGCGAACTTTGAGATTTTTTTCTGCCACAAAATGATTTTCTGCTGTAAGTGCCCCACCAATACAACCACCAGGGCAAGCTAAGCATTCTATATAATCAATGTCTTCTATTTTATCCATAGAAATTTGTTCTAAAATATCACAAACTTCAACAACATTATGCACTATGAGCGAATTTACTATCCCTGTTGCTCTTATTTCACCACCTGCATAACCCCAACCAACACCATAAGAGGTCGCTTGTGCTTTTTTCACATCAACAACAGAGACTTTATTTAATACTTTTTGCAATTCACCATAAATGCTTGCACAACTAAAAGCACCAGATAAATCGCTTGTCAAAACATCAACCGGTTGGCGAATGTTAGTCACCTTAGCGGGACAAGGCGTTATAAACCAAACTCCTATATCATCACAGCTAAGACCTGTCATATTGGCAAAATATTTTTTAGCCTCTGTTGCCGCGACTTCAACTGGCGGCAAAATTGGAATTATATTTTTTATAAGTTCTGGAAACTTAACTTGAATAAGCCTTATTATTGCAGGACAAGCTGATGAAATCATCGGTTTTGGTAAATTTGGCGTCGTTTTTATGTAATCTTCTATTTCTAGCGTCACATATTCAGCAGCTAAAGCAACTTCATAAACACCATCAAAACCTATTTTATGCAATGCGGCAAAAATGACTTCAAGCGAAACTTTAGGTCTAAACTGTGCATACAATGCCGGTGCCGGCAATGCAACATTAAACTCATATTTTTTCATATCTGGAAATTCATCAGTTACTGCAAGTTTTGCCTTATGCGGACAACGCCTTATACATTCTCCACAATCAATGCATTTATATTCTGTAATTTGGGCCTTACCATCACGTATCCTTATAGCTTCAGTTGGACAAAATCTAATACAAGTGACACACCCTTTACACAAATCTTTATCCAGCTTTACCGAATGATAATATTCATTAGGCAAGATTATCACCACACAAATTCCTTTTTATTGTTTATCAATGGCGAAACACCATTTTAATAGTAGTACCAACACCAACTTTAGACTCTATATTAAATTCATCTGAACAGCTTTTCATATTAGGCAGACCCATACCAGCACCAAAACCAAGCTCTCTTACAAAATCCGGTGCAGTAGAATAACCCTCACGACTAGCAAGCTCTATATCAATTATCCCTGGTCCTACATCTTGTATAGTAATTTCAGTGTGTTCAGGATAAATATCCGCTTTAGCCGTACCACCTTGCGAGTGAATAATAACATTCATTTCAGCTTCATATGTTCCTATAGCTATTTTTCTTATAATGTTCGCATTAACACCTATTTGTTGCAAGGTTTTTTTAATCTTGCTGGAAGCTTGTCCTGCACGATTAAAATCACCCGCTAATAAATCAAAACTTAAACTCATAAATAGTTCAGGCATTAGATAAAGTCCCTTCTATTCTTTGGCAACCAGCCAATCCTTTTGAAAATAAAAGCCCGCAAGCTTCATACATAGTATGTGTTGTCAAAAGCACTGGTATTCCTTGCTCTCTAGCAGCGTCTAACACGTCTTTGTTTGGAGTTTTGCCACGAACAAAGACAACCCCACTTAAATCACCAATTTCCACCGTGCGAATAACTTGTAGATTAGTCATACCCGTGAGCAAAAGTGTATGTTCCTTGGTAAAAGCCAAAACATCACTCATCAAATCTGCTCCACAAGCAGTATTAATTATGACATCATCAATAATCTCTTCACAGCAAGCAACCTTCGCCTCGAGAATTGTCACTACTTCAGATAATTTAAGCAAAAAAACTCCCCCCATATCGTGATAAATTTTCTACTGTTAGTACAAGTAATACGTCATTAATTTAACAAATAATCACTATCACAAACTTGCTTGTATTTTATTATTTTACTATACTTTTTTATTTTGGTGTGTTTGTATAATGTATTTTTTCAAAACAATACAAAATTGCAAATTTTTCTGTATATTTTACTACAAAAGCACAATATTAACATAAGTTTTTATTTATAGTGTAAATTAGCACTACGCCATAATACAAAACTCATTGCACTAAAAAGCCAAAAAATCGTTGCCAGCTTTTCATTAAAAAGAGTGTAATCTGTAAAGCCTGCCAAAAAAACACTTAAAAAAATCGCACAAATCCCTATTCCACATGCTTTTTGCCAGACAAATGCACCCATTGTAAATGTTTTGTAGGCATAGACAAAATGCACGACCAATAGCGCCAGAAATACTATCAAAGCAATTATACCAATTTCTGCAGCAATATTAAGATACATATTATGAGCATGATAAATTATAACTTCTTTATTATTGACAAAAAAATCATACTCTGGATAAACAAATTTATATGCACCCCAACCAATTCCAGTAAAAGGATGGTTTTTTATCATCGCCCAAGTGCTTTCCCAAATAGCAAAACGCAAAAGAGCAGAAGTGTCATTACCTTGAAAAGAAGATAATAGTCTATATATCACAAAATGATTACTACCTAAAATAACTAATGCAGAGACTGGTATTAGTAAATACAATAGCTTACGCTTTAACATCATACTTAAAAAAATTACTACCAAAAACAAACTAAGCCACAAGCCCCTAGAGAAAGTAAATATCAAACAAATGCAGCTAACAATCAATAATATAGCAATAGCAGCTTTATATAAATTGCCTATATTACTAAGTAGAAGTCCCAAGCAAAAAGAGCTTACAATGACAATAAAGGTAGCTAAAATATTAGGATTACCTAAAGTAGACTGCACCCTATTTTTGAGCATAGGAAAATAAGTGCTATCAACAAGTTGCAACGTTTCCGGATTTTGCATATAAAAATACTCAAAAATTCCAAAACCAGACACAAATAAAGCAGATAGCAAAATTGCAGCAAAAATACCACATATTTTTTCATTAGAATTAAGATAAGATATGGCTAGCCAATAGACAATAATATATTGTGGAACAATTACTTGAAAATTGTAAAAACTAGCTGCAAAGTTTGGCGAATTAAATAAAGATAATCCAGCCAATCCAAAAAATAAAAGCAATAAAAAAACTGTTTTAGAAAAAACCAGCTTAACTTTCTTTGCCAAAACACTATCAATAAGCGCTAGCATTACAATAAGCTGCAACAAAAAACCTGTTGTAGCAAAATTAAAAGGTAAACAAAAAGCTATTGCCACAAGGCAAAAATATATTATTTTTTCAACTAATACTTCTTTTGGATATCGAACATCGGAAAACATATAAATTCCTTAAAAAGTAGTTTTTTCATGCAACAATTTTTTTACATTACCGATTAAATACAAAGATCCCGCTATGCAAATAACTTGATTCTTTTTAGCGCAAGTTACAGCTTCATTAATTGCCGATAAAATATCCGTTTGCACTTTACTATTGTTTGGCGAAAGTGCAGCTATTTTTTCAGGGTTTTCTGCCCTATCAGAATTATCTGCTGGCACAGCAAGCAAAAAATCATTTTCTCTTACTAGTTCTTTTATCATACCGCAAATATTTTTATCTTTCATAGCTCCAAAAATAAAATATATATCCTGACCTGGATAATATTTGTCAAGAGCATCGCGCAGCACCATAGCTCCGTCTAGGTTGTGTGCTGCATCAAGTATTATATCAGGATCTGCTTGCAAAAGCTCAAGTCGTCCAGGCCAAAAAGCATTTTCCAATCCTTTTTGAATAATTGGCGTTGTTATTTGCGGATACTCTTGAGATAAAATTAGCGCCGCCATAACAGCTAAAGCAGCATTTATAATTTGGTGATGACCGGCTAATTTAAGTTTAAAAGTAGCAACAAAATCACCTCTTCTAAACAAAAAACTTTGCCCTAGAATATTCCCACTTAATGAAATTGTCGTAAAATCACGTCTGAAAATATGTGTTTGAGCATGCAGTGGCGCAGCTTTATCAATTAAAATATTTAAAGCAACACTCTCTGCTGCAGTAATAAGCGGCACATCTTTTTTGATAATACCTGCTTTTTCACTTGCAATTTTTTCTATTGTTTTGCCTAAAAACTGTGTGTGTTCAAGTCCGATATTAGTTATTATAGAGCACTTTGGCACGACAACATTTGTCGAATCTAACATGCCACCCATGCCAACCTCTAAAACAACCAGATCCAATTCTTGTTCAGCAAAATAAACAAATGCAGCTGCCGTTATTATCTCAAATTGTGTCGGCGCCTCTAACTCTTTTGCTACTTCACTTGCTATTGGTTCTATTTTACTTATAATAAGTGCAAGTTGTTCTTCACTTATATCTTGACCCAAAGAACTAATTCTCTCACTCCATTTTTCTAGATGGGGTGAAATGAATTTACCAGTTCTAAGCCCTGCTTGTTGTAAAATATTTTCAATCATACAAGTAACAGACCCTTTACCATTTGTACCTGTAATATGAATAAAATTAGTTTTTTCATGAGGATTGCCCAATTTTTTCAACATTAGCAGTATTCTCTCTAGTCCAGGTTTTATTCCAAAAGATCCTTTTGTTGTTATATACTCTATTGATTGTTCGTAATTCACACAAATCACCTTATCTTCAAATAGTTTTAAAGTATTCTATACGTTCGCTAATAATATCTAACTTTTCTTGATAGCCTTGGCATTTTTCTTTTTCTTTGTCAACAACATCTGCTGGCGCTTTAGCCAAAAAGCCTTGATTGGACAATTTAGACTGTATTCTTTGGATTTCCTTATCAAGATTTTGTTTTTCTTTTGCTAACCGTTCTAGTTCTTTATCAACATCAATCAAATCGCGAAGCGGCAAATGCACTTGAATATTGTCTACAACTGCAGTGATTGCATTATCTGGTTTTTGTTCTTGAGTGTCTATAAACAATACATTTTGTGCCGATGCTAAGTTTTTTATGTAAACTTGATTTTCTTCAAGCAATTGCATAATATCTTTTTGATTCAACTGTAAAATGATATCACTTTTTTTGCCAGGTGCCACATTCATCTGTGCACGCATGTTGCGAACAGCTTTTACAATCTCCATAATAATATTCATTTTTACAATACAATTTGTTTGTTTACCTTGAACCAAAGGCCAAGAAGCAATCATAATGCTTTTTTCTTTATGTGGTAGTGCTTGCCAAATTTCTTCCGTTATAAAAGGCATTATTGGATGCAACAATTTCATTGAGCAAGAGAGTACATCCACAAGCACCCTTTGGGCAGTTTGCCTTGGTATCTTATTTTGTTCATCATAAAGTCTTGGCTTTGCAAGCTCAATATACCAATCACAAAACTCACTCCAGATAAAATCATACACAAGCCTTGCTGCTTCACCAATTTCATATTTTTCTAACAGTCTTGTAACTTCTGCTGTTGTTTCGTCTAATCTTGCATAAATCCATTCATCTGCTAAAGTATATTCAAAATCATTGTTATTTTCATCGTAGTCATGCAAGTTCATAAGAGCAAATCTTGCCGCATTCCAAATTTTATTAGCAAAATTACGACTGGCTTCAGCTTTTTCCCAATAAAAACGCATATCATTGCCTGGAGTATTGCCAGTAACCAAAGTAAACCTTAAACTATCTGCGCCATATTTTTCTACAACATCAAGCGGGTCAATACCGTTGCCTAAAGATTTACTCATCTTGCGACCTTTATCGTCACGCACAAGTCCATGAATAAACACGTGCTTAAATGGTTCTTTATCCATAAACTCAAGACCCATAACCATCATACGTGCAACCCAGAAAAATATAATATCATAGCCTGTAACAAGTACACTTGTAGGATAATAATAATCTAAATATTTGGTTTTTTCAGGCCAACCCAAAGTGGAAAATGGCCAAAGCGCTGAACTAAACCAAGTATCAAGTACATCTTCGTCTTGCACAATAGATCCACTACAATCAGGACAAGTACTCAAATCCTCCCTTGAAATAAAGGTTTTATTGCACTCTTTACAGTACCAAACAGGTATACGGTGTCCCCACCAAATTTGACGAGAAATACACCAGTCGCGAATATTATCAAGCCAATTTGTATATATCTTGCTAAATCTAGGTGGTATAAAGCTAGTATCGCCATCTTGTACACTTTTTAAGGGACGTTCAACTAAAGGTTGCATTTTTACAAACCATTGCAGAGAAATAAGCGGCTCTACAACATTATTGCAGCGCTGACAATGCCCAACTGCGTGAGTATGTTCAACAATTTTTTCAACAATACCCAACGACTGTAATTTTTCAACCAATGCTTTGCGGCATTCATAGCGCTTCATACCAGCAAAATCGCCCGCAAGTTCTGTCATCATACCACTTTTATCTATTACCACTAATTGCTCTAAATTATGCCTTAGTCCCATATCAAAATCATTAGGATCATGTGCCGGAGTAACTTTAACTGCTCCTGTACCAAAGGATTTATCCACATAATCGTCAGCTATAATAGGTATTTTTCTATTTACAACAGGAACAATTAATTCTTTGCCAATAAGATGTTTATAGCGCTCATCTTCTGGGTTGACCGCAACGGCCGTATCTCCTAAAATTGTCTCTGGTCTTGTTGTAGCAATAGTAACAAAACTATTTTCGTCATCTGCCAAAGAATATTTTACATACCATAAAAAGCCTGCTTTTTCTTCATGTTCTACCTCAATATCACTAAGTGCAGTATGACAATTTATACACCAATTTGTAATCCTACGGCTTCTATAAATAAGCCCTTTTTCATATAAACTAACAAATACTTCTCGAACTGCTTTTGAACAACCTTCGTCCATAGTAAAGCGTTCTTTTGACCAATCGCAAGACGCACCCAATCTTCTTAATTGATTTGTTATGCGCCTCCCATAGGTTTTTTTCCACTCCCAAACTTTTTCGATAAACTGCTCTCTTCCTAAATCATAACGACTAATGCCTTGTTCTTGACGAAGAGCTTCTTCTACCTTTATTTGTGTAGCAATACCAGCATGGTCTGTTCCTGGCATCCACAAACTGCTATAGCCTTGCATTCTACGCCAGCGGATTAAAATGTCTTGCAATGTATTATCAATGGCATGTCCCATATGCAATTGCCCTGTAACGTTCGGTGGCGGAATTACTATACAAAAAGGCTTTTTATTTTCATCTGGTTCAGCTACAAATAAATTTTCTTTTTCCCAAAAATCATACCATTTTTGCTCTACTTCATTTGGTTCATATACTTTAGAAATATTTTCTCTCACAATAATTCTCCTTTTAAAAACAAAATGCCTCCCATCCTACAAGGACGAAAGGCTTCGCGGTACCACCTTGCTTCTTGCATAAGCAAGCAGCTTTGTAGGTATAACGTACCACCCGAGATGACCTAATTTAAATTCAGTCTTCTAGCTCCAAGACTACCTTCGCTAAAACCCAAACCAACGCCTCCCAGCCTTGAGCGTTTTCTCTTTGCGCCAGATTATAGCTACTCTTTCTTTTCTTAGCTGTTAAAATTTTTTAATTATACTAATCTTAACATTAAAACTTTATAAATACAAACAATTTATTTTGTGAAATACCACTTTAAAGCAATTGGCATTATAAAATTTAAAATAAACAATCTAAACAGCTGATATGCCAAAATAATCGGTACATTTTCACCTAAAACCATACCCATTATACACATCTCAGCTATGCCACCTGGTGCACAAGCCAAAAAAGCTGTTGTAATGCTAAACCCAAAAAACATACTGAGTAGATAACCCATATATAAATTTGTTACAAGAGCAACAATTACACCAATTATTCCTACAGGCAATAGTTTGTGATTTCTTGTTACCTGAAATGGGTCAATACAAGTACCAAGATAAATACCTGTAGCTATTTGAGCAATATTGATAAGATAAATGGGAGCATCTGGTAAATTAGCACCTGTATAAATAGCAAATATACCCGTTGATAATATTGGCCCTAATAAAAATTCTGCTGGCATTTTTGCCAATCTACCAATAATGCCACCAGATACCGCCACTAAAACAAGCTGCCAAGCTGGTATATCTAGACCTTTAGCAGATGAACCAAATTCCTGTATTACAACAACTGCATCTGTCCCAAAACCGTGTGATACCAAAAAGGGTACAACAGCAATTGTTCCTATAAGCCTTATAGACTGCAAAACTGCAACGACATTAATATCGGCTCTTGGAATATTCTCGCAAATCAAAAGCATTGGCGTTATCCCGCCTGGCATTGTACCTATGACGCTACTGGCATAACTTGCACCAGTTGCTTTTGTTGTCCAATATGCAATAGCCACACTTATTAAAATAGAGGCTAATGTTGCTACATTTATTCCTAAAAATTGTTGCATTATCTCTTTGCAGGCATCTATAGTAACATATGCGCCTATATTATAACCCAAGACAATCAAAAAAACATTTCGTACTTTCAAAGAAAAAAATATTTGTGCCGGATATTTCCACTTTAAACAAATTGTTGATACCATAGGTCCAAGCAACCAAGGTAGCGGCAAATCAAGTTTTGCAAACAAAATTGCACTAATCCCTGCACAAACAAACATTGCTAATCTTATAAAAAAATTTCTCCCCACATTAACACACTTCCAAACCATAACACTATAAATTATTTATAATATCTTCTATCAATTCTTGTCTTCCTAAAGAACTTACTGCTGAATACACAATAGCATCCTCAGCTCTTATTCCAAGCGCTCTGCAAAGGCTTGCTTTTTGCATAGCTACTTTTGTTTTGCCGATTTTATCTGCTTTTGTAAAAATGATTTTTGTTGACACTCCAAGGCTTTTTAGCCATTCGAAACATTCTAAATCATTTTTCATCAAATCATGTCTTATATCAATAAGCTGATAAACCTTTTGTAAGCTTTCCATACCTTCTACATATGCCTGAATAAATTTTGACCATTGCGCTTTATCCGTTTTAGACGCTTTAGCAAATCCATAACCTGGCAAATCCACAATATAAAATTCTCGTCTTGGCAATTTATCTTCTGCATATTTGGCATTAACCGAAAAAAAGTTTACTGTCCTTGTTTTTCCCGGTGTAGAACTCGTTTTTGCTAAACTACGTTGACGACACAATGAGTTTATCAAAGATGATTTTCCTACATTAGATCTACCAACAAACGCTACTTGCGGCAAAATCAAGTCTTCATACTGATCTTTTTGCACTGCTGAACGAATATAATTTGCTTTTATAAAATCCCACATAATCTACTCTAATGCCAAGTTAAGCACTTGATCCATATGGCTTACTGGCAAAAACTCCATTGCTTTTTTTACATTATCAGGAATATCTTGCAAATCACGCTTATTTGCAGCAGGTAGAACAATTTTTCTAATGCCGCACCTGTGTGCCGCTAAGACTTTTTCCTTAATTCCTCCTACAGGAAGCACCCGTCCACGCAAAGTAATCTCACCTGTCATCGCAATATCAGGAAAAACTTTACGTCCTGTAAGTGCTGAAACCATAGATGTTGCCATTGTAATACCTGCTGATGGACCGTCTTTAGGTATAGCCCCTTCAGGCAAATGTATATGCATATCTAATTTTTCATAAAAATCTTCTGGTATTTTAAGTTCTTGTGTCCGATTACGGATATAGGTATAACCAGCTTTAGCAGATTCTTTCATAACATCACCAAGTTGACCCGTTAGCAAAAGTTCGCCTTTGCCTTTGGTGACAGAAGTCTCCACTTCCAAAACATCACCGCCAACACTTGTCCACGCAAGACCCGTAACAACACCAGCTTCTGCTTCTTGGCGCTTATCGTTTTCAAAATACTTAGGAACACCTAAATATTTTTCTAAATTACCTGTATTTACAACAACCGAGTTTTTCTTCTTATCTACAACTATTTTAGCAACCTTACGACAAATAGTAGCAATACTTCGCTCTAAGTTTCTAACCCCTGCCTCACGAGTATATTCTCTTATAATTCTAAATATCGTCTTATCAGAAATTGAAATGCGTCCGTTTTCCAGACCATGCAATTTTACTTGTTTAGGAATTAAATATCTTAGCGCAATCTCTTTTTTCTCAAACTCTGTATAGCCGGGCAAAGAAATTACTTCCATACGGTCAAGCAGTGGTCTTGGAATTGGATGCAAAGTATTTGCTGTAACAATCCAAAAGACTTTTGATAAATCAAATGGCAGTTCTACATAATGATCACTAAAAGTGCTATTTTGTTCAGGATCTAAAACCTCAAGCAGGGCCGAGGCCGGATCGCCACGAAAATCACTGCTCATTTTGTCTATTTCATCTAGTAAAAATACCGGATTTTTAAATCCGCAATTGCGCATACCTTGTATAATTCTACCAGGCAATGCTCCGACGTAAGTACGTCTATGTCCTCTTATCTCAGCCTCATCTCGAACGCCACCTAAAGAGGCTCTTGTAAATTTTCTATCCATTGCTCTGGCGACAGATTTGGCAATAGAAGTTTTACCAACTCCTGGAGGGCCAACCAAACAAACTATCTGACCCTTTGTATCTTCAGTTAAACATCTAACAGCAAGATGTTCTAAAATACGCTCTTTGACTTTATCCAAAGCGTAGTGGTCTTCATCAAGCACAATTTGGGCTCTTGTAATATCAATATTATCTTGAGTAGCAGCAGTCCAAGGAAGAGAGATTAACGTTTCAATGTAAGTTCTTACAACAGAGCTCTCAGCTGTCATAGGTGACATTCGCTCTAGTCTATCAACTTCTTTTAAAATTTTCTCTTGGACATCAGTAGGGAACTGACCTTCTTCTACTTGACGCCTAAACTCTGCTGCTTCACTGGCTTTATCACCAAAATCGCCAAGTTCTTTGTTTATTGCTTTGACTTGCTCACGCAAGTAGTACTCTTTTTGATTTTTCTCAACTTGCTTTCTAACTCTTTGAGAAATCTTTTTTTCCACCTCTAAAATTTCTAGCTCTCGAGTCAAAAGATTATATAGTATTGTCAAGCGCTCTTCAATATCTACTGCATTTAAAATACTTTGTTTATCTTCAATGCTCAAAAACAAATTCCCTGCAATTATATCTGCAAGTTTGCCCGCTTCTTCCACGCCAAAAACCGACAAAAGCGTGTCAGATGGAATTTTTTTGCCCACCTTCACCCATTGTTCAAACTTTTCGCAAACAATTCTTTTTAAAGTTTCTATCTCAACACCACTGACATTTTGTTCAATATACTCATCGACCAAAACATTTATATATTCGCCACTATCGTCAAATTGTACAATTTTACCTCTATGCAAACCTTCCACTAAAATTCTAATAGTACCGCCAGGTAATTTTAGCAACTGTTTTATCTGCATAACAGTTCCAACCTCAAAAACATCATCAACAGTGGGATTGTCTATTTGTGCATCTTTTTGCGTTGCAAGCATTATAAGCCTATCTAACATCATTGCTGATTCTAGTGCTTTTATAGATTTATCTCGACCTACATCAAGATGGATTATCATTGTAGGAAAAACTAAAATACCACGTAGAGGCAACAGAGGATAGCTTTTTTGGCTTTTTTCATTAGTCACAACAATACCTCCTCATCACAAAAACCATATACTGTCAAAAAAAGAAAGAGCGCGAAACTCTTTCCTTCTTTAAATTTAAGCTGATTCTTCTTTTTTGTCATCACACTTACAAATAATTGTCGGTTCTGATTTTTTCAAAACAACATCTTGAGTAACAACGCATTTAACAACATCATCACGCGAAGGAATTTCATACATCACATCACACATTATTGCCTCAATTATTGCCCTAAGTCCTCTAGCACCGGTGTTGCGTTTTAGTGCTTCTTTGGCAACTTCGACAAGTGCTTCTTCTTCAAATTCTAGTTCTACATCATCCATATGTAAAAGTTTTTGATATTGTTTGACTAAAGCATTTTTTGGCTCTCTTAAAATGCTTATAAGCGCTTTTTCATCTAGAGTATCTAGTGTAACAACAACAGGCAGACGACCAACAAATTCTGGTATCAAACCAAATTTAAGCAAATCCTCAGGCAAAACACTGTGCAATACATCTATATCTTTATTATCTTTTTTACTTTTTATATCGGCACCAAAGCCCATAGTTTTTTTACCAATACGATTACCGATAATCCCTTCAATTCCTGCAAAAGCACCGCCACAAATAAACAAAATATTTGTAGTATCAATTTGCAAAAATTCTTGATGCGGATGTTTTCTACCACCTTGTGGCGGAACAGAGGCAACAGTACCTTCTAAAATTTTAAGTAGTGCCTGTTGGACACCTTCACCTGATACATCACGCGTAATAGAAGGATTTTCTGACTTTCTGGCAATTTTATCTATCTCATCAATATAGATAATTCCACGTTCAGCTTTTTCAACATCAAATTCTGCCGCTTGGATAAGTTTAAGCAAAATATTTTCAACATCTTCGCCAACATATCCAGCTTCAGTTAAAGATGTAGCATCTGCAATAGCAAATGGTACATTTAAAATTTTAGCTAAAGTTTGAGCTAAAAGGGTCTTACCGCTACCTGTAGGTCCTAACATCAAAATGTTGGATTTTTGCAGTTCAACTTCTTCTACTCTATTATTTTCATATCTTGCAAGTGGCTTATCGGCAAGATTGTTTATCCTTTTGTAGTGATTGTAAACGGCCACCGAAAGAGTTTTTTTAGCTGCATTTTGACCTATAACATACTGGTCTAAAATACTTTTTATCTCTTTAGGTTTTGGCAAATCCCTGTCTATATTAGAACGAGATTGTTCGTGTAGCTCTTCGGCAATAATTTCATTGCAAAGCTCAATACACTCATCACAAATATATACTCCTGGACCTGCAACAAGCTTTCTAACTTGTTCTTGCAGCTTTCCACAAAAAGAGCATTTTAAACGCCCTTTGTCATCACCATTAAATTTAATCACGGTACTTCACCTCATTTTGTGGCACTAGTTTATTTTGTATATTTCTCACCACGAACAATAACTTTATCTATCAAACCATACTCTTGTGCCGCTTGAGCCGACATGAAAAAATCTCTTTCAGTATCATTTTGGATTTTCTCTAAAGGTTGGTCTGTGTGCCTTACTAAAATTTCATTTCCAACATCACGCAAACGCAAAATCTCTCTGGCGTGTATCTCGATATCTGTTGCTTGACCTTGTGCGCCACCTAGCGGTTGATGAATCATAATTCTAGAATAAGGAAGCGAATAACGCTTACCTTTAGCTCCAGCAGTAAGAAGCAATGCCCCCATACTTGCCGCCATACCAATGCAAATTGTTGAAACATCAGGTTTTATATATTGCATTGTATCGTAAATAGCAAGACCGGCTGTAACAACGCCACCAGGACTATTAATATATAAATGAATATCTTTATCAGGATCTTCTGATTCTAAAAATAACAATTGGGCAATAATCAAATTTGCCATCATATCATTTATAGGACCACCAATAAAAACTATTCTATCTTTTAGCAATCTTGAATAAATATCATAGGCTCTCTCGCCACGATTGGACTGCTCTACTACTATAGGTACAAAACTCATAACCAAAATTCCTTTCTAAAAAACAAACCTCTTTTTAATTGCCTAAAATAAGTCTTGCGGCTTTTCTACGTAAAATAGATTTATTCACCATGTAAATATTTCCTGTTTTAACTAAGGTTTTTTTAATCTCATCAACAGATTGACCATAACCTTGCGCCATCATTTCCACTTCTGTTTGTAGTTCTTGTTCTTCTACTTTTAAATTCTCGACTTTAGCAATAGCATCCATAACAAGCTCTGCTTTAACATCAGCAGTTGCAGACTCTTTATAGCTTTCTCTAAGTTCTTCTACTGTTTTATTAATATATTTTAAATAATCTTCAAATTTTAAGCCACGTTGTTGTAAACTATATGCCATATCTTGCAAAATATCTGTTATTTTATTTTGCACCATAATTTCAGGTATCTCAACACTTGCGTTGTCAATCGCCTTTTTCACAAGATTATTTTCATATTCTCTTTGCGCATTATCTTGTGCAAGTTTTTCTAGTCTTTCAAGACAATCTTTTTTCCACTCATCAACTGTTGCAAATTCACTATTATCTTTGATAAATTCATCAGTCAATTCAGGCATTGTTTTACGTTTAACATCATGAACAGTTACTTTAAATTCAGCCTCTTTGCCAGCAAGCTCTTTAGCAAAATAATCTTCTGGGAAAGAAACCTTTACTTGGCACTCTTGTCCCTTTTTGGCACCGATAAGTTGGTCTTCAAAGCCTGGTATAAAACTACCTGATCCAATTTCTAGCGGATAAGCCTTGCCTTCACCACCGCTAAATGCTTGACCGTCAATAAAGCCGGCAAAGTCAATAACTGCCAAATCGCCTTTTTGCAAAACAGCATCTTCAACGACTACCATTTCAGCTTTCTTTTCACGCAATTTTTCAAGGCTGTCCAAAACATCTTGTTCACCAATTTCGCGAACAACCTTCTCTACTTCAAGACCTTTATATTCACCAAGAGTAGCCTCTGGTTTTACAGTAACTGTAACTGTAAATTTAGCATCTTTATCTTCTTCTAAAGTTTCAATATCTACAGATGGATGGCTAACAGGCTCTACATCTGCTTGATCTAGTGCTGGTCCATAAACTTTTTTAGCAATAATGTCAAAAGCTTCTTCTTTAATAGCCTCTAGTCCAACTCTACTTTCAACAATTTTTCTTGGCGCTTTACCTTTTCTAAAGCCTGGAATATTAATCTTTGTAGCGATACCCTTCCAAGCACTATCATATGCTTTGGCAACCTCTTTTTGTTCAACCGTTATTGTCAAAACTACTTTATTATCTTCAAGCTTTTGCACTGATACATTCATTAAAAATTGACCTCCTCAAAATTTAAACATTAAAAATATATATTATACAGCTCATAGTATCATAGCATAAACAAAAATCAATTACAAGTATAATACAAATAATCTTTGCAATGTAAAAACAAAACACTGCTCTATTGTGCAGTGTTTTGTTTTGCTATTTATCAAAATCTTTTACGAAGCATTTTTACCATTGTTTTATTTTTGACAAATATATACTTTGTTAAATTTACTTTTTTATTTTCATCTTAAAATCATCTTTTCAAATTAAGCAGCTCTTGTAGCATCTCATCTGATACTGTTATAATTCTTGAATTAGATTGATAACCACGTTGAGTTACTATCATATTAGTAAATTCTTCTGATAAATCAACATTCGCCATCTCTAAGGCGCCCGCTTGCATTGTACCTCGTCCGCCAGTACCTGCCGTGCCAATTATCGGATCGCCAGAGTTATTGGATTTAGTAAATAAAGTCGAACCTGCTCTTTCTAAGCCTTGTTGATTATTAAATATCGCCGTAGCGACTTGACCTAGCGCAAGCATCTGACCGTTAGAATATTTACCCATAATCGTACCAGAGGCATCAATTACCTTGTCTTCCAAGTCACCAGCCGGATAACCGTCTTGTTGAGAAGAACCCATGTTAAATCCACCAGCATATTGAGTCAAAGCATTATAAGACATGTTTATTGTCAACGGATTTGCTGTGCCTCCTGCTGGTTGGAATGATAACGCCATATCCGTTCCTTGTGGAGTTACAGGTACAGTATTGATTGCTGTTGGCTGATTGTCAAGCTTAACAGTTGATCCTACGAAAGCAACCAGTGAGCCGTCAGATAAGGTAAGCGGTGGCAAACTATTACCAGCACCTATTGTAGAATAGCTTTGTGAGCCAACTACTTTACCATTTTCGATAAATTCTAGTTTCCAAGTCGCCGGACTTGTTGCAGTTGGTGTGGCTGTACATGTAGCTTTAACGCCTAAAGCACGAGCAATACCATTAGAATCCATAAAAGTTATTGCACTTTCTTGCACATCATTTAACTTAGCATTAGAATCAAGCTCTATACCTACTGTCGTAAAGGCTCCTGATACTGCTGTGCCAACAGTTCTTGTCGGATCTGTTTTAGTAGCAGAAGGGGCTATACCAGCAGCGAGATTGGTTTGAGCATTTGGAGTAAAAGATACTGTATCACCATTTGGTAAAGTAGCTGTCATTGGTTGCCAAGAAAAACTTGTTGATGTAGGACTGTAAGTATGCGTTTGCTTAACACCATTTAAATCAAACTCAACTTCCCATTCGGCATCTGCATGACCCACTATACTAGTTGTAGGATTTGTTGCAATTGCTCCAGTTGTTGCTGTAAAACCGCTGTCAAAAGTAAATGTTGTTGTAGGTTTAAAAACTGTATCATCACCAGCATTTGCTCCTGGTGTTGTCACGCTATTCCAATTACAAGTTGTAGCAGGAGGAGTAATAGTTTGTGTTTGTGTTCCATATGTTATACTCCATTTTGCATCGTTTGCGTAAGTAGTATAGCTATTATATGCCGGCAAGGCAGTAGTCGATACAGAATTAGCACCCGGATTAGACGTAATATTAAGTGTATTGGGGGTGAATGTTACTGTATCTCCATTAGGTAACGCTGTTGCCATTGGCGTCCAAACAGGCTGTGTTCCTATAGGATCATTATATGTTTTAGTTTGAGTTGTGCCATTAAGATTATATGTTATATTCCATTTAGCATCATTTGCGCCAGCAGCTGTTTCTCCAGCAGCACACGTTGCAGTTATTATTATATTATGGTTATTACCATTAGCATCTTGATAAGGAATTGTAGTCGTAACATTAGCACCAGTTGCAGCATCACGGAGTAAATTTAAACTAGTGGCACTACTTAGTGCGTGTGTAATTGTTTCTCTTTGTGTACAAGTTGCCGTTGCCGTTGCACTTTGATTATTACCGTCAACATCTTGATAAGTTATTGTACCTGTAGCAGTTGCACCAACAGTTGCGTTACGTGGAAAATTGAAAGCAACCTGATTATTAGTATTTACATTTGCTGTTTTAGTTTCACCTTTAGTACACTTGGCATCCAATAACACATCTTGAGGATTTCCATCAGAGTCAGTATAAGGGATTCTCACCTGCGCCATTGTAGCACCAAGAGTAGCATTATTAGGCAAATTTAACTTTGAAGAAAAGCCTGTTAAAAATATTGCTTTAGATGGCTGCCCTGGCAACGTAACATCTGTAGCACCTAAATATTTACCATAAGCATCGAATGATATTCTTTTTATAGCGCCTTGTACTGTAGTGCCAGGCTCTACCCCTTTTACGTCCGTAGCTGCTAGCCATTCGTTGTCGCCAATTTTGGTGTACATTGTTGTTGTTCTGTGGGCAAAGCCTTGAGAGTCATAAACTTCTTTTGAATTTGAATTTGCCATGCCTAAAGCAGCGGAGGAGTTTAAGTTGCCAATAGCGTTTAGATATGTTGTTATGTTAGGGTCCATAGTATCTGTTACAGGTATTTTTATTGCCTCTATTGGTGCAGCAGTATTAATATTACCATTTTTATCTGCCAACCAGCCCATTACTTTTAGACCGTCAACGTTGACAAAGCTACCATCTTCGTCAAAACCGAAGTTACCTGCTCGTGTGTAGAAGGATTGCGCGCCGTTGTTTACGATGAAAAAGCCGTTATCGTTGATAGCAAGGTCTGTGTTGACGTTTGTTGTTTGGAAGCTTGTTTTGGTAAACAGTATATCTATTGCAGCTGTTTTTACACCTAGTCCGATTTGTTTGGCGTTGATACCGCCAACGTTACCTTGTGGTGATGTTGCGCCTTGGATTGTTTGGCTAAGGGCGCTTGAGAAAACTGTACGGCTTGCTTTAAAGCCTGTTGTGTTGACATTGGCTATATTGTTACTGAGTACATCCATTCTGGTTTGATGATTGCTCAAACCTGATACCCCAGTATAAAGTGAACGCATCATAAGATGAAATGACCTCCTTTTATTTAGTGCTAGTTTGAGTATTTCTTTCAATCCATACTCTAAGCTTCCCTAAGGTCCAGCTTATATAACTATTGCACTCTTTTGTGTTTTTCAAATTTTTAACGTTTAAAACTCATCAATTCTTGTAACATTTCGTTTGAGGTTGTTATAATTCTTGAGTTAGATTGATAACCACGTTGATTTACTATCATATTAGTAAATTCTTCAGCTAAATCTAGATTAGCCATTTCCAGTGCACCGACTTGCATTGCACCGTTTCCGCCGGTACCTACCGCACCGATTATTGGGTCACCTGAGTTGTTAGCTTTTACAAATAATTTAGAACCTGCCCGTTCCCGACTTTGTTGGTTGTTGAATATCGCTGTAGCAACTTGTCCTAGTTTGAGCATCTGACCATTAGAGTATTTTCCAATGATTGTACCAGAGGCATCGATTATTTTTTCTAACAAATCGCCAGAGTAGTAATCATCTCCCCCCCCTTCATACCTCTAAAACCATTTGGCTCATTAGGGTAAGCTAATGCAGTAGCTGGAATTAGAACTATAATTAGTCCCCTTAATAAAAAGTTTTTTCACCTATATCACCCCCTTTCATATTTTTCCCATCACATACTCCATTTTTTACATTTTAATTCTTGCTTACATTATATTTTTGCTAATCAATCATATGTTTGATCCGCATAATACGTAGAATTTGAGGCATAAGGAGGCATCAATACAAAATCGCAACCGACGGCAAGGCTTCTGGAACCATATCAATTTTGCCATTAGTGAGCTGCTTTATTTCCAAAGATGTTGCAGATGTCATTACTGGCAAAGAAGCTATAAACATAATTATTACCCATATAGTTATTAGCGTTTTTTTCATTTGCATGCCCCTAGTTTTTTTATATAAAAAATTATAACACATTTTATGTGTTATAAACAAGAAAAAAGTTTTATAAAATACATACTCTCCTTGTTATGATAGGCATAGAGGTGATACTGTGGACAATCTTAAAAAACTGCGTATAGAAAAGGGCATTAGTCAGCAAAAATTAGCAAAAGCAATAAATTCTAACCAACAAAATATACATAGATATGAAAATGGCTTTTATGAACCAGACATAACCACGTTAAAAATTTTAGCAGATTTTTTCAATACTTCTATTGATTATCTTGTCGGTGCTACTTCTAATAAGCACAAATATACGCAGCCGGAAGAGTGTGGTCTGAATCAAGAGGAAACTGTATTTCTTGAAAAGTTTCGTGAATTGACAGCAAAACAACGTAAGAGTGTTTTAATATTTTTAAATGCTTTAGCTGATGCAAATTAAAATATCGTATAACAAAAAAGCATTACAACCTAAAAATAAGGTTGTAATGCTTTTTAAACAAAACATATTCTATTTATCAATCAATAACTATTTTATCAACAACGCTTTTAACTAAATCAAGCGGTACATCTTTTTTCACAATTGGATTACCTATAGAATCTAACAGTACCCATTGCAGGTTATCACCAATGGTTTTTTTGTCGTGCCACAAGGACTTGTATACTTTTTCTCTACTCATATTGTTAGCAACTGTTGGTAAAGAAAAATCTTTTAGAAGTCGCAGCACCGCAGCGTACTTTGCTTTTGATAAGCCAAAGACTTGTTCCGATAACAATAAACAACCGTGTAACCCTATCGCCACAGCTTGACCATGGGTGTAGGTAGAGAAATTACCCTCTA
This sequence comes from uncultured Acidaminococcales bacterium, assembly GCA_964551985.1. Lineage (GTDB taxonomy): Bacteria > Bacillota > Negativicutes > Acidaminococcales > JAISLQ01 > CAZKFG01. Next base: position 4,639 of record CAZKFG010000014.1, on the reverse strand, counting down.
GTTCTACTGCGTGTCCATAAGTGTGTCCTAAGTTCAAAAACATTCTCATACCAGACTCCTGCTCGTCGTTTTCGACAATATAAGCCTTATATTCACAACATTTTGCGATAAGTTCTTGTAAAACCCCGTCATCACGCTTTAGTATTTTTGGTAAATTATCATTTAAAAAGTCCAACCACTCTTCACCTTTTAGGCAAGCATATTTGACAATTTCCGCAAGACCAGAAGCAAAGTCTTCATCAGATAAGCTTTTTAAAACACTGCTATCAATAAACACACCTTCAGGTTGATAAAAAGCACCAATAAGATTTTTACCTAGAGGATGATTTATTGCTACCTTACCACCAACGCTAGAGTCCACCTGTGCTAAAAGTGTTGTTGGCGCTTGTATAAATGGTACACCACGCATGTAAGTTGCTGCGATAAAACCAGTTAAATCTCCGGGAACGCCGCCACCTAATGCGATAATTGGTGATTTTCTATCAAGTTTTGCTTCAATAACTTTAGTATAAACTTCCTGCGCCCATTTAAAACTCTTTGCCTGTTCTCCATCAGGTAAAACAAATGTTTCTATTTTAAAGCCCGTGTCCTCTAAATGTTTGACAAAGTCATCTAAATATATTGATGCTACAGTAGTATCGGTAACTATAAAGGCTTTTTTCGTGTAGGCACTTTTGCGCAAAAAATCCGCACAGGCAGCAAACTGCTCTTTACCTATAGATATTTGATAGCTTCTAGCGCCTAATTTTACATTTACTATTGACAAGGACTAAACCCCCCTTGTTGCAAGCGGTCTTTATATTGTTTAATGGATGAGTGTAAATCTATCATATTATCACAGGCAAATTTTTCGACAATACTTTGAGCAAGTACCCATTTTACCATCGCCTCTGCAACAACTGCTGCTGCCGCGACTGCACAAGTATCACTACGTTCTGATGCCGCAATTGCCTGCTCGCCTGTTGTCATATCAACAGACGACAGTGGCGTCATAAGTGTAGGTATTGGTTTTACATAGCCTTTTACTATGAGCCGCTCACCATTTGTCATACCACCTTCTATCCCGCCAGCATTGTTAGTTTTGCGATAAATACCGTCTGATTTTGGATACATTTGGTCGTGAACATTACTACCAAAATCAACTGCCCCATTAATGCCTTCACCAATTTCAACAGCTTTAAACGCGGGTATAGACATTAGAGCTTGTGCTATAAGACCATCTAGTCGTCTGTCCCAATGCACATAACTACCTAATCCGACAATCAAATTATCTGCTAGAACTTCCACAACCCCGCCTAGAGTATCTCCATCTTGCTTGGCTTTGTCTATTTGCTCACGCATTTTCTGTGCTGCTATATCGCAAATGCAAGAGACATCGGACGATTGTACTTTGCTTGCAATTTCTGCTACTGATAAATCTGTAATATTAGAAAGTTTAGCTTGACCTATAGCCGTAACATGAGATGCTATATTAATACCGACGCTATCTAACAAACAGCCTGCCAGTGCTCCTACTGCCACTCTAGTTGTAGTTTCTCTTGCGCTTGCACGCTCTAGAACTGGTCTTGCCTCGCCAAAATTATATTTTAATAACCCTGTCAAATCAGCATGTCCTGGTCTTGGTCTATTTAAATCACGTTTATGGCTTTCATCGCCAAAAACAGACATATCATCTTGCCAATTTTCCCAATCTTTATTTCTAATTATAATTCCAACAGGACTGCCAATAGTCTTGCCAAAACGTACACCCGAGATTACTTCGACAACATCTTTTTCAATGAGCATTCGCCCGCCACGTCCATAACCTTTTTGACGAGCAGCAAGCTGCATATTGAGTTTATCTTCGTTTATCTCAAGTCCTGCCGGAAGCCCTTCAACAATCAAACTAAGAGCAGGTCCATGTGATTCACCTGATGTTAAAAATCTTAACATAACTATACTCCTTCTTGCATATTGCCCCCAAGTTTTTGCATAACGTCTATAAAGCCGGGGAAAGATACATCTATACAGTTTTGATCATCAAAACTACTTTTATCCGAGGCGACTAATGCCGCTATAGCAGCAGACATTGCAATACGATGATCGCCTGCTACTTCTATATTTTTCAGTGGCAAAAAGTCTTTTTTACTGCCGATAATTTCCATACCGTCATCAGTTTCTTTGACAATAACCCCAAGCCTTTTTAATATTTCCACCATAAGCACAATGCGATCAGACTCTTTGACCCTTAGCTCTCCTGCATCTTTAATTACAGTTGTCCCTTTAGCTGTTGCAGCCAAAATGGCAATTGCTGGTATTTCATCAATAAGTCTAGGAATTATTGCACCTTTAATTATATCACTGGCAACAAGTTCTTTATATTTTAAAGTAATATCTCCAGCCGGCTCCGCGCCATTTGAAGTAATCTCTATTGTTAAATCTGCTCCCATACTTTGCAGTACATCAATTATGCCAGTTCTCGTAGGATTAAGTCCAACATTTTTAACTGTCACTTGAGATCCTGGGCAAATAGCTGCAGCAACCAAAACAAAAGCAGCCGAAGAAATATCACCAGGCACGTTAATTTTACAGCCAGTAAGTTTTTGTTTTGTCGGCATTGTAATGCTATTATCGTCATTTTCCTGCAATTCAACACCAAAATCTTTAAGCATTCTTTCTGTATGATCGCGCGATAAAACAGGTTCTTTGACTGTTACAGGGATTTTACTATAAAGTCCTGCTAAAAGTAGTGCCGATTTAACCTGCGCACTTGCGACTTTCAAATCATATCTCCCGCCTAAAAGCTGTCCTTTTTCAGGCGGCAAAAAAAACAGTGGTGCTTTATAATCTTTTTGATAACTAATCATAGCTCCCATTGATTGCAAAGGCTCTATAACTCTTTTCATTGGACGCTTTCTGATAGATGAATCACCATCAAGAATGGTTTTGAAGTTTTGGGCTGCTAAAATGCCGCTTAAAATGCGCATTGTCGTCCCGGAATTGCCAACATATAAAGGCTCATCAGGCATTTTAAGTCCATGAATTCCTGCTCCTTTTATGTGTACTTTTTGTCCTGTTTGTCTTATTTTAACGCCAAGTTTTGTCAAGCAGTCAATACTTGACAAGCAATCTTCGCCAGGCAAAAATCCTTCAACTAAAGTATCTCCTTCGGCAAGCGCCCCTAAAATAACACTACGATGAGAAATTGATTTGTCACCAGCGACACTAACGCTACCTTTTAAAATCGGCTTATTACCTTGCACTATCATAACTATTCTCCTTTTTCATCAGTAACAAACATACCAAATCTTTCACGCCCTGCTCTACCTTCAGTAAAAAACTTTTCCAGCCAAACCTTGTCGCCTTCTTTGATTTTTTGCTTTGCTTGCAATAATAGTTGTTCAACTTTTTCTAACTGCTCAACTATAGCACAAGGATTAGTTAGACAAATATCCGTCCACATCCGTACATTAGCGCCGCTAACTCTCGTCATATCACGGAAACAACCAGCAGCCAAGTATTTAGCATTATTTGTAGATTCATCATTGACTGCTGTCAGCATTAACGCACTAGATAAAACGTGTGGCATATGACTGACCATAGCCGTTGCCAAATCATGTTCTCTAGCGTTCATTTGAACAGCAATGGCTCTGAGTGATTTAGCAAAATTAACTACAATATCTATCTTTTCTTGTTCTACATCGTCAGGTGGAATTATCACAAACGGTCTACCTACAAACAAATTGGCGTCCGATGCCGAAAGTCCACTTTTTTCTGAGCCTGCCATAGGGTGAGCACCAATATAGGTTATGCCTTCAGGCAAATTAAACTCTTTTTGTAAAAATCCTTTTACACTACCAACATCAGTCAAAATACTACCTTTTTTCATAAATGGAGATATTTTGTTTGCAAGTTCCACCATCGAACAAATAGGGGTGCAAAGCACAACTAAATCAGCTCCATCAACTGCCCTTTCAGGCTCAACATAAAAACAATCAATCCAACCGGCATCTTTGGCTTTTTTTAATGCATATTCGTCAACATCACAGCCAACAACAATGTTCTCACCCTTATAAACATTTAGTGCTTTGGCTATTGAGCCACCTATAAGCCCTAAGCCAATTACTGTAATTTTCATGTTCTTCACCCAAGTTCTTCTTGTTGTCTGAAGCTTGCTATTTTATTTACCTGCTCCATCAAAATACCAAAGTCTTTCGGAGTTAGCGATTGCGGACCGTCAGACAATGCTTTTTCAGGATTTGGATGCACTTCAACCATAAGACCATCTGCGCCTGCAGCAACTGCCGCAAGTGACATTGGTTTTACCATAGAGCGAATACCTGTACCGTGGCTAGGGTCAACAATTATTGGTAGATTACTCAAAGTTTTTGCCGCAACAATAGCGCTCAAATCGAGAGTGTTTCTTGTGTACGTTTCAAAAGTTCTAATACCACGTTCACATAAAATAATATCAGGATTTCCTTCTGCTGCAATGTATTCTGCCGCATTGAGCCATTCGTCAATTGTAGCAGATAAACCTCTTTTTAAAAGTACAGGTTTGCCTGTCCGTCCGACAACTTTAAGCAAATGAAAGTTTTGCATATTTCTTGCCCCTATCTGCAAAACATCAGAATGTTTACAAATAGCATCAACATTTTCA
>CAZKFG010000013.1:0-38602 GCA_964551985.1 uncultured Acidaminococcales bacterium | reverse complement strand
TTATAGCTCCGACAATTGTTTGGCTGAGCATTTTTTTTGTTGTACCACTATTTATAGTTATTGGCATATCATTTTTGCAAAGAACACCCTACGGACAGTTGGTATTTAGCTTTACTATTGACAATTATTTGCAGTTTTTTCAACCGTTATATCTTAACATCTTAATATATACTTTTTTTATGTCACTTATTGTGACTATAATAACTTTTTTACTCAGCTATCCACTTGCTTATACAATAGCTCGTGCGCCCAAGTCCATTCAAAGAGTTGGTCTTATACTTGTTATGATCCCGTTTTGGATAAATTTTTTAATCAGATCATATGCTTGGGTGATAATTTTGCGTTCGCAAGGCATAGTAAATACAATTTTATTAAATCTAGGTTTAATAGATACGCCACTTGCACTTTTGTATAACGATGGGGCGGTGCTGCTAGGACTTGTATATTCAATGTTGCCTTTTATGGTACTTCCTATTTATGTTTCAATTGAACACTTAGATAATAGACTGCTGGAAGCGGCTTCAGATTTGGGGGCAAGTCCCATAAAAGCTTTTTTCAAAATCACACTTCCGCTTACTATGCCAGGAATAGCTGCAGGCTCTATATTAGTATTTATCTCAACACTTGGTATGTTTGTAGTACCTGACATAATGGGGGGCGCTAAATCATCTTTAATTGGCAATTTGATTCAAAACCAATTTTTAGCTGCCAGAAACTGGCCGTTTGGCTCGTCGTTATCCATATTACTTGCGGCATTATCTATGATTTTGATTTTGCTATATTATAAAGCGCTTGGTATAAAAAAAGGAGAAGCTATACATTGAGAACATGGCACACAAAATTGCTTACAACATATTCGTTGGCAATACTTGCTTTTTTATATTTGCCAATAATGTTACTTGCTATATACTCTTTTAATACGTCAAGAATAAATGCTGTTTGGAACGGCTTTACGTTTGATTGGTATTTATCCTTGTTTAAAAACGTACGTGTTTTGGATGCTTTGATAAATTCACTTATAATCGCTTTTTTTAGTACAATAGTATCGACAACCCTTGGAACAGCTACTGCAATCGGACTAAAGCGTTACAAGTTAAAACACAAAAACGCTATCGACGGTTTTGTTTATATGCCAATGCTCATACCTGAGATAGTTATGGGGTTGTCTCTTTTAGTGATGTTCTCACAATTGGACATCTCCCTTGGTAGGACAACACTTATCATAGCACACATAACCTTTTGCGTATCTTTTGTTGTTGTAACGGTAACCGCAAGGCTAGACGGTATGAAGCAAGACTACGAACAAGCCGCCTATGACCTTTATGCTACGCCTTGGAAGACCTTTCGCTATATAACTTTGCCGCTAATAATGCCAGGGGTAGTCGCAGGTGCATTAATGGCGTTTACATTATCAATAGACGATTTTGTCATCAGCTTTTTTGTCGCTGGACCTGAATCGACGACACTGCCATTATACATTTATGCAATGGTTAAAAGGGGTATAAGCCCTGAAATAAATGCTTTATCAACACTTATGATGCTATCTACAATACTACTTGTTGTGATAGGGCAAATTCTGCAAATACGATCAGAGAAAAAACAAACAATGGAGGGACAACAATGAGAAGAAAAAAACTATTACTTATAACTGTAGTTTTAATCGTTGCAATGGCACTTGTAAGTGGTTGTGGTGGTAAAAAAGAGCAACCGGTGGCAAACACAAGCGAAAAAAGAGTACTCAACATTTATAGTTGGGCAGATAACTTTAACCCTGAGGTAATTGCTGAATTTGAAAAAAAATTCAACTGCAAAGTCAATTATGACGTATTTGCAAGCAATGAAGAACTACTTGCTAAAATGCAAGCCGGCGCCAACCAATATGATCTTATCCAACCATCAGATTATATGGTTTCAACAATGATGAAATTAGGTCTTTTGCAAAGACTGGATTTAAACAAAATGCCTAATGTAAAAAACATTACTTTGAATTTTTCAAGACCACCTTATGACCCTCAAGGGGACTACTCTGTAGTTTATACTTGGGGTATAACAGGCATAGCGTATAATAAAAAATTTGTCAAAGAACCGCCTACAAGCTGGTCGGATTTGTGGAAACCAGAATATAAAGGCAGAGTAATACTCCTTAATGATAGTCGCGAAGTTATTGGGATGGCACTAAAGAAAAATGGCTTTTCCAATAGTACAAAAAATAAAAACCAAGTGGAACACGCATTTAATGACCTAAAAAAATTAGCACCAAATGTTTTGGCTTATGATACAGACAACATCAAACAAAAATTCATCGCAGGTGAAGCTTGGATAGGCATGATGTGGTCAGGGGACGCTGTTTTTGTACAAAAAGAAAATAAAGACATTGAATTTGTTATCGCTAAAGAAAACGGCGTAATTTGGGCAGATACACTGGCAATACCTAAAAATGCCAAAAATAAAGACCTAGCAGAACAATTTATTAACTTTTTATACGATCCTAAAATAAGCGCTCAAAACTTTGAAAATATCGGTTACGCTGACCCTAACGAAAAAGCAGCGCAATATCACTCTGACGAATATAAAAATAATAAAACCTTTAAAATAGCAAACCAAGCTATCAAAACAAGTGAATGGCTCTCTGATGTTGGCGAAGAACTAGTAATATACGACAAATACTGGACAGAACTAAAAACACAAAAATAAATCTACTAAACCCCCGATTTTGCTCTAGGCAATAGTTGGGGGTTTTACTTTTAAATCTACATTTTGTATTAAAACCTATTTTATGATATAATATATTATTAAAATAAAAAGGTGATTTTATGAGTAAAAAAATAGTAATTATAGACGGAAGTAGTCTTATATATAGGGCATTTTATGCTTTGCCGCAACTTACAAACAGTCAAAAGCTAAACACAGGTGCGGTGTATGGCTTTTTAAATATGCTACTTAAGATAATTGAACAACAACAACCAAATTACATTGTTGTTGCTTTTGACAAATCACGTAAAACTTTTAGAACAGAGCTTTATACCGAATACAAAGCGCAAAGAAAAGCAACCCCTGATGAATTGGTCGAGCAGTTTCCTTTAGCTATGCAGCTACTTGCTGCTTTAGGTATAACTTCAATAGAACTAGATGGTTTTGAAGCTGATGACATCATAGGCACAATAGCAAAAAAAGCACAAGTTAAAGGCTTAGAGAGCATTATCGTAACAGGTGATAAAGATGCTCTACAGTTAATTGACGATAAAATAACAGTCTTTTTGACAAAAAAAGGCATATCAGAACTAAAAGTATTTGACAAAAATGCTTTAAAAGAGGAGTACGGACTACTACCTGAGCAAATACCTGATTTAAAGGGTCTTATGGGTGATAGCTCTGATAATATACCAGGCATTGCAGGCGTTGGCGGGAAAACAGCTTTAAAATTGCTTTTAGAATATCATAGCGTTGAGAATTTGCTTGATAACTCATCTAGCATTAAAGGAAAACTAGGTGAGAAAATATCTAATAACAAAGATATAGCACTTTTATCTAAAAAACTAGCTACAATCGAACAAAACATAGCTTTGCCATTTGAAGCGTGCGATTTTACAATAAATCCTGACATTGTTCAAATAGAGGCTATGCTCAAAAAATTAGAGTTTAAAAATGTCATGGATAAAGTACAAACATTATTCAGCAAAAATAAAGACAACGTCCAAACTTCAGCTTTAGAAAAACAAGTCGAACAAATGTCAGATTCTAGTCAGATACAAAGCTTTTTTAAGACAGATAAACCCGTTTTTTTGCTTCATTCAACGATAGGCGATTTACCTAATATACAGCTAGATAGCTTAGAAGTTTGCACTGACGGCACCTGTTATACTATAACAGGTCAAATGCTTAGTGATATATCTTTGAAAGCTTGGCTTGAAGACTCATCTAAGGCTAAAGTTGCCCTAGATGCAAAAAATCTATACCAAGCATTAAAGGGCAAAAATATAGAACTTAGCGGTCTTGGTGATGATGTTGCCGTTATGGCTTATTTGATTGACTCTACAATTAATAACTATAGCATTTTAAGCCTTTGTAACCATTTTTTTATCAAAACTAAAGATAAAGCGCCAAGTCAGTTGCTAGAAGATTTATACAAGCATTTGTTCGAAAAACTAGAACAAATGCAACTTATAAATCTTTACAAAGAGATAGAATTGCCACTTGTCAAGGTGTTGTCAATTGTAGAGATGTTTGGTATAAGTGTTGATAAAGTAAAATTAGATGTCATGTCTCAAGAAATTTACGAGAAAATCCAAAAAAGTCAAAATAAAATATATGACCTTGCAGGAGAAGAGTTTAACATCAATTCACCAAAACAGTTGGGTAGTATTTTATTTGAAAAATTGGCAATGCCTGTGCAAAAAAAGACCAAAACAGGCTATTCTACTGATGCACAAGTACTAGATAATTTAAGCGGTATGCACCCGATAGTTGATGAAATTATAGAGTATCGCATTTTGACAAAGCTGTATTCAACTTACTTAGAAGGCTTAAAACCACTTATCAATAGCGATACAGGAAAAATTTATACTCATTTTCAGCAACTTGTAACAACAACAGGACGTTTATCTAGCACCGAACCTAATTTGCAAAACATCCCAGTTAGAACGCCACTCGGCAAAAAAATACGCGAGCTATTTGTTCCTAGCGAAGGGTTTGACTATTTAGTTTCTTTTGACTATTCGCAAGTAGAACTTAGAATTCTTGCCCATATATCACAAGACCCACTGTTTATGAAGGCTTTTAAACTAAATGAAGATATACACAGCCAGACAGCAAGCGAGATTTTTAACGTCGATCCTGATAAAATGACTAAAGAGCTCAGAAGCAGAGCCAAAGCAGTTAATTTTGGTATAGTATATGGTATAAGCGATTTTGGTTTGGCGCGTGACATAGGAATTAGCATAACTCAAGCTAAAGAATACATTGATAACTACTTTAAACGGTACCCTAAAATTCATGGTTATATGCAACAGTCTGTCGAAAATGCTAAAAATACAGGCTATGCTCTTACAATATTTGGCAGAAGACGCTATTTACCTGATTTGAACAATAAAAACTTTAATCTGCGTTCTTTTGCCCAAAGAAATGCTATAAATATGCCTATACAAGGAACGGCAGCGGATATAATGAAAATAGCCATGCTAAAAGCCATGCAAGCATTAAAGAAAAACAACCTCAAAAGCCAATTGCTTTTACAAGTGCACGACGAACTGGTTTTCCAAGCACCAAAAGAAGAAATTGATGTTTTGAAAAATGTTATAACAGATGCTATGCAAGAAGCTGCAAGCCTAGAAGTGCCACTGATAGTAGACTCATCAATAGGCAAAAACTGGGCCGAGACTAAAGACTAGGAGATATTATAATGCCTGAACTACCTGAAGTTGAGAATATAAGAAAAACCCTTTTACCACATCTTTTAGGCAGAAGGATTGTCGATGTACAAATTTATATTGATAGAATGATTAAATACCCGCAAAGCAGTGAATTTGCTCAAAATATTGTAGGTGTTACTATAAACAACGTTTTGCGGCGTGGTAAATATTTGTTGTTTGTTTTTGATGATGAAAAACTGCTTGTCGTCCATCTTAGAATGACAGGTGCATTGATAGTTACAGAAAAAGACGAAATGCCAGCTTACGCTAGAATAAAATTTAGCCTCTCTGATGGGAGCATTTTATGGTATACAGATGTAAGAACTCTTGGCACACTTCACCTACTAAATAAAGGCGAAAACCCAATCAAAGGACTTAGAGAATTAGGTCCAGAGCCGCTAAGTGTACAGATGAACGCCGCTTATTTAAAAGATAAAATAACAGGTAGCAAAAAGAGCATAAAAGCAGTGCTATTAGACCAAAGTATTATAGCCGGCATTGGAAATATATATGCTGATGAAGCCTTGCATATTGCTAAAATAAGACCAGACAAAAAAGCAGGCGAACTTACAGACAAACAAATAAAACTGCTTTGTCAAGCAATAGTAAAGGTAATTAGTCAAGCGATAGAAAATAAAGGAACAAGCTTTCGTGACTATAAAGACGGTGACGGGCAAAAGGGACAAAACCAAGACCATTTACTTGTCTATGGTCGTAAGAATAAACCTTGCTATACCTGCACAACTCCTATAGAATATCAAAGAACAGCCGGACGCGGGACATGTTTTTGCCCGAAATGCCAAAACTAGTGGAGCAAGTATGAAAATAATCGGACTTACTGGCGGTATTGCCTCAGGAAAAAGTACTGTAAGCAATATGTTAAAAAAACTTGGCGGCGAAATATTTGATGCCGACAAAACTGCACATTTACTATTACAACCACAAAATCCAGTATATAAAGAGATAGTAGAAGAATTTGTAGAAAAGCGAAAACTAGATATATTAAATGCTAATAATGCAATAGACCGCAAAAAACTTGGGGATATTGTGTTTAAAAACAAAGATTTACTCAATTATTTAGAAAGCTTTATGCACAAACATATAGAAAAAGCCGCTGATGAATTTATAAAAAAAGCAAAAGATAATGGCGATAGAGTAGTTTTTTTAGATGTACCACTTTTAATTGAAAAAAACTGGCAAACAAAAGTGGACAAAATATGGCTTGTGTATGTAGATAAAGATATACAAATACAAAGATTAGTCAACCGTGATAATACAGATAAAATTCAAGCACAGTTAAGACTCGACAACCAAATGCCACTAAAAAATAAACTAACTTATGCGCAAACAATCATAGATAACAATGGTGATATAGAAAATACCGAAAAGCAAGTAATTGCTGCTTGGCAAAAATTAAACCAGGAGCTTTAAAGTGAAGGACAAAAAAATACTCAAAACTATTACTGCTAGTATATTTTTAATAGCTATTTTGGGCCATTTTATATACAAAACAAGCTATGTTCAAAAAACCTTTTTTTATCCACTATTATACAGTGAGCAGATAAAATCTGCCGCTAATAAAAACAAAGTTGAGCCTTGGCTAGTCGCAGCTCTAATCAAAAATGAGAGTAAGTTTAAAGCAGGCGCCATATCAGATAGAGGCGCATTAGGTCTTATGCAAATAATGCCTGATACAGGACAGTGGATTGCTAAACAAATAAACTATCCTGATTTTAAAGAAAAATTATTGTTAGAGCCACAAATCAATGTAAGCTTTGGTAGCTGGTATATAAGCGAATTACAAGCACAATTTAAAGATACAGCCCAAGCCATCGCCGCGTATAATGCCGGTCGCGGACAGGTTGAAGACTGGATAAAAACAGGCAAATGGGACGGAAAAACAATAGAGCAAATACCATTTACCGAAACAAAATTGTATGTAAAAAAAGTAATGTGCGACCAGCAAATTTATAAGACTCTGTATGAAAAAACTTGGTAAAAAGCAAAACAATTCATTTAAAATGAACTGTATAGATAGATTTTAAATAATTTTAAAAATATATAATAAATGAATACCACCAGCTTAGCTGGTGGTATTCATTTATATTTATTTGCCACTATTTTTAAAAATTTTTTTGAGTAATTAAACCGACAAAGCACAATTTGCGGGTCGGCTTTTGCCAACAAAAGCAGTTTTACCCAAATGGTTGCCAAATCACAGTCTTTTGTACATATTTGTTTTAAGCTACTTTTACTTACAGTTTTTAACTCTGGAAACAACTTATCTAAAAGCGTGCTTTTAGCAAGCATTCTAATTCCAATTGAAGATTTTTCACAGATAAGAGTCTTTTCCAATTCTTTTTTTATCAAATCAACCGATAGTTGCCCTACTTTTGGATAATTTAAAATTAAGGCTTTATATAGTTTTTTATCAGGCATAAAGCCAAGTGAGGCGCAAAAACGACAAGCCCTATATAGCCTTAGCGCATCTTGTTCAAAGCGTACTTTAGCATCACCAATGGTTTTTATTTTCTTTGCTTTTAAATCTTCTAGTCCACCGAATTGATCGTAAATATTACCTGATAAATCGACAGCTAGAGCATTAATTGTAAAATCACGTCTATTTAAATCTACTTTTAAATCATCTGTAAAGCTTATACTATCAGGTCTGTGCGGATGGTTTGCATATACTTCTTGCCTAAAGGTTGTAACTTCAACTTTATTACCCTGTAAAAAAAGCGTTGTAACGCCGTACTTTTCACCAAAAGCATTTACAATTTGCCAGTTATTTTTTGCAGCAACTTTTTTTACCGCGTCAACACTAGCATCTGTTATTATATCGTAATCTAGAGCCTCACCTCCAAGTAGCATATCTCTTATAGCCCCGCCTGTTACATAGGCTTTAAAACCATCATCTTGCAAGACTTTTAATAAACATTTTATATATTCAGGTATTAAAAAGAGCATAACTGCTATTCCAAGTCTATATTGTCTTTAGATATTGCTTGTTTTGGCATAAGATCGTCATATTTTTCCAGCCCAATACCTGTCCAAACTATTCTATCTTTGGCTTTCTCAAATTGGTCTTTGGTTATGTCAAATTGTGGTCGAGGATCAAAATAGTCTATTTGAGCCAGTGATAGATAGGTCTCCAAAAAATATGCTTGTGTCAATGGTTTATCTTGATTTTTAGCTAGATTTTGCCGCACCCCATCTGGAACATCAGCCCAATACGCTTTATTACCTGTTATAAAAAACGGAATGTGATATACGCCTTTAGTACGTCCGACAAATTTTGACGAACCGTCTTCATAAAGCGCTGTACCATGGTCAGATATAAACGCCATTAGGGTCGGCTCTTTTCTGCCATAGACTACTTTTGCCAATTGGTCAATAAAATTACTTGTGTAGATAACTGCATTTTTATAGCTGTTTTTCAAAAGCTCAGGATTGTTTGCCGCGTCGCCGCCATTATAGATTGTTTTATATGAAGGCTTTACAAGCTCAAATTCTTTTGGATAGCGTTCTTCATATAGATAATGCGCGCCAATCATTTTTATTACAATCAGTTTTTTCTTAGAACTTTTATCTTCGAGTATTTTTTGTATGTGTGGGAACATGCCTACATCATCAACAAAATTTGTTGTCAGGGCATGGTTAATGTATTCGTCTGCCTCTAAAAATAACAAATTCATCGCATCGTCTTCCGGCTGGGTCTTTTTGGTGTATGAGATTGTATATGTTGCATAGCCTGCTTCTTTAAAGGCTGTTATAATAGATTTTTCCTCAAAAAAACGAGTCTCGCAATCGATTGGTTTTCGCGTCAAAATAAGCGGAACACTGCCTGTTGTATAAGAAAATCCGCTTGTCATATCGGTAAAAGAGTATAAATCTTTGTTTTCACGTGCTAATAGTAAGTTTGGTGAATATTTCTTGCTGTAACCGTATTTTTCAAAATAATCTTGGCGATGTGTCTCACCAATAACAATAATGCAAGTGGTACTTTCTTGTTCTGATACATCTTTGGCTTGGAAACGAAAGCTTTTGTACTGCTGGATAATTTTTGAGCTCTCGCTCATCTCCTTTTGAAAAGCGTAAACAGGCGCCCAAATATCATTCCACAAGGCAAAAAACAGCACAAAAATACCGACAAGTATTGGTAGTTTTAATCTTCTTTTTCTATCAGTCAATGTATATGTTGCAAAACATATTGCAACAAGAGTAAAAAAGTCTGTATACTCCTCTTTTGATACTATTTGCAGATATGTTTGAAACTCTAAAGTTGTGGTTTCAGAAAGCAGTACAAGTATCTCTTTGCCTATTTTAGCAAATGGATAACTATAATTAACTACAAGGTGATTTTGAAACAAAACAGACGCGCCAAGAGTGAACAAAAAGCCTGAACGTAAAAATTTACCGCCAAAAAAGAAAAAGATAACCGATGCTAAAGCAAGTAAGCTAGCTGCAAAGCTATCCATATAAAAACTCACAGCCCATTGTATTGTTGAAAAAACAAATGCAAAATAAACAACCGCAACAACAAGTTGTTTCTTATTTATCTTGATATTTTTTATTTTTTCTTTTATGCAGTCCATAAAAACCTCAAAAACATTTTTTCAATATAATTTTATCACTTTTATTCAAAAAATAAAGTTTTTTATGAAAATTTTTATAGCCAATCATTTAATATTGGATATTTTTCAAACAACTGCTTTTCAAACCACAAGTATCCTTTTGGGAAAACCCCACCAAATGCTCGTTTTTCTTCTAGTATGTGCCATAAATTTAAAGCTTCTAACAATTGTTGCTGTTCGTAAAAATTTAATTTATTAAATTTTTCTTGATAAACTATTCTTTTATGTTTGCCCCCGGCGTGTTTTTTTAGCAACTTGCTTGCCGATATTTGAGTAGAGCCATTCCAAAAACACTCTTGCAATAGGGATTTTGCGATAGCATTCTTGGTCGCTGTAGCTATCATGTAGCCTATGTACGAGTGCGTACCAACATCTGTATATAGGTGCCCAAAGTCATTGGCAACTATTATCGCACCATCTGTGGATGTTCCTGTAGCTGTATGTTTATCATAAATGCTAAATACGCCCATTTCGTCTAGTAAAGCACTTTTAGCTTCCGTAAGTGTTATCAGCGCCTTAACTAGTGAACCTTGTGATAGCGCAAAAGAAAAAAATAAAACTACATTTATAGTGCCACCTACTGGGACAAAACCATTTTTAGTTTCTCTATACTGCGGCAGCTCACCTGCTCTTGCTGCATTTCCATCAACACCCGCTGTGGCAAAAGCTTCAACTACAATGTCTTTATAGGTTTCTTTATGATAGCCAAAACACTCCATAGAAGCACTTGTCAAAAGAACACTTGAATTATCTACACCTAGTTTTTTAGAAGTAATAGCAAAAAACTTCTCCATACTGCCGCCTTCTAGGTCTTGTTCTGTAGAGATGTTTGGTGGTAATTTTTTATTTATAACCGCTTGTAGCGTGCTTACTCCACCCAATAACTGCGAGCTACTCAAGCCTGTTGTCGGCTTTGCTAATTTAAACAACATATGCTCTGGCGTTATGCAAAGATCTCCACCAACGCATAGCTCAATCTTTTTTAAAAGCATTTTTACTCCTTATACTGTACTTTGACAAAACATTGTCCATTACATTCCACATCTATTTTCAGTGGTATTTGATATAAAACCGATAAATTGTCCTGCGTTAAAACATCTTTTTTCTCGCCACAAGCTAAAACCCGTCCATTTTGCAATAACAATAAATGTGTACTAAAAGCCAGTGCTAAATTAATATCATGCAATATTGCTACAACCGCAAGTTCACCTTTTAGACAAAGCTGTTCTAATAGCGAAACAATCTCTTTTTGACTTTTAACATCCAAATGCGAAGTTGGTTCGTCAAGCAAAAGTATATCCACATCCTGAGCCAAAGCCCGAGCAAGCCATATTTTTTGGCGTTCACCCTGACTGAGCTGATTAATGTAGCGATCTTTTTTATCTAACATACCGACTTTTTCTAGCGCCTCGGTTACTTTTTGGATATCTTCCTTGCTTTTGCCTGAGAATTTACCAAGATGAGAAAATCTACCCATATACACTGTTTGTTCTACTGTAAAGGAACTATCACCTTCTCCGACAGATACCATACCCATTTTTCTAGCAACTTGTTTTCGCTCTAAGGTATTTATTTTCTCGCCTTGCAAATAAACTGCCCCTTTAAAAGGAGTAAGCCAACCGCCAAGAGTTTTTAAAAAAGTGGTCTTGCCGCTACCGTTTGGTCCTAAGATAGTCCAAAACTGACCCTTGTCGACATTTATACTGGCACCGTGCAATATGGTCTTTTGCCCGATAGCAACACTAATGTTTTCTGCACTCAAATATGGCTTTGTCATTATTGTCTACCTCTTGTCCAAAGAATGTATAAGAAAAAAGGCGCGCCAAACATAGCTGTAACAACGCCTATCGGAAGTTCTGAAAACCACGGTGTCAAGCGCACTAAACCATCTGCCCAAAGTAAAAATGTCCCACCTAAAATGGCAGATAGTGGTAAAAGCAAAATATGTGATGCGCCGACAACGCTTCTAAGCAGATGCGGAACTATAAGCCCGATAAAACCTATCGCTCCGCTCATTGATACTGCAAGGCTTGTTATCATAGCAGATAAAAGCAAAATAATATTGCGTACTTTTTTTACTTCCACCCCTAAAAAAAATGCCTGCTCATCGCCAAGACTTATAAGGTCTAGTTCTTTGGCATAACTAAATACAACTAAAATACAAGCAACTATTATACTGCAAATGGTAATATAATTGCTTGGCGGTATTGCCACGCTGCCCATAATCCAAAAAAATATTACTTGCATTTGCTGAGAATATATTGACATCAAAGCACTAAGGCAAGCATTAGCGAGCGCTGATATTGCTATACCAGCAAGCAAAAGATGTGTCATACTGTGACTAGAGGAGAATTTATTATCCAATCCTTTGACAATAAAAATAGTACTTATACCGCCTAGAAATGCCGCAAAACCAATAAAATTTGAATAGCCAAACACAATGGCAATCGCAGCACCTAATGCCGAACCGCTGGAGATACCTAA
The DNA here is from genome assembly GCA_964551985.1 of uncultured Acidaminococcales bacterium. GTDB lineage: Bacteria > Bacillota > Negativicutes > Acidaminococcales > JAISLQ01 > CAZKFG01. The sequence continues at coordinate 26,076 of CAZKFG010000013.1, read as the reverse complement.
AATAAAAGGATCCGCTAATGGGTTTTTAAAAATAGCCTGTTGGCAAACACCAGAAACCGCAAGCGCAGCGCCTACTGTCAGCGCCAAAATGATGCGCGGAAAACGTAGCTGCCAGACAATAAGGTCTTGTTGTGGTGTGAGATTTTTATTTATAAAATCGAAAAAGGATACTTTTACAGAGCCAGTCAGTAAAAAAAATAGCACGCTTGCTGCAAGCACTATTAACGCTATTAATATCCAGTACTTTTTATTTTTCATTATTTTCGTCCTTTTTCGTATATCGCATCAACAATCTCAGGCAATGCAGCAAAACTGCGTGGACCAGGTCTTACAATCCAGTCGCCAAAGAGTGTTACAACATTGTCATTTTTAACTGCCGGAAGTTGCATTAATTTTTGCGGCAAGGTATCTGCCTTACTACCCATATCGTTGCCTCTAAGGCGCAAATAAATATCAGGACTAGAAAAGTAAATTTCTTCTAAGTTCCAGGCTACATAATCTTTGTTTACACCTATTGCTACATTTTTACCGCCAGCTTGTCTAATTAAATCATTAAGATAAGACTTGTTGCCAACAGTTAGTAAAGGCGTGTCCCAAACTTCTATAAATACAGATTTACCGCCACTATTGTAGCTTTTTATCTTGTTTTGAGCTTGTAATTTATAGTCATCTAGTTTTTTGAGTAAAAGTTCACCTTGCTCTACATTTCCAATTGTTTTGGCAATTATTTTAATGCTAGAGAGCATCTGCTCTAAACTTTCCGTTTGGACTTTTACAACCTTTATTCCAACACGCTCTAGTTGCAGACTAGCTTGAGCTTGCAGGGTGCTGTTTGCCAATACTAAATCAGGCTGCAAAGCAATAATTTTTTCTATATCAGGGCTGTTAAAGCTACCTATTTTGTATTTTTCCATTGCTTCAGGCGGATAGTCACAATATGTTGTAGTGCCGACAACCCTATCGCCCGAGCCCAAAGCAAATAGTATTTCGGTATTAGACGGTGACAGTGAAACAATCTTTTGAACATTAGTTGCATTATCTATTTTGTAGCTGTTTGTCAAAGCTTTAGCATGAAAAAATAAATAAACAGCGATAAAAGCACAAAACAGCATGATTAATCGTTCTTTTTTTAGCATATTTCCTCAAAAATAAAGACTTCTCAAAAGAGAAGTCTTTATACTCATTTAGTACTTCTCCAGTCATAACTAAGTGAGATAAACTCAGATATAACCAACTAATTGATTATATCACAATATTTTTTTTGCTTCAAGTTCAGTTTTGTTATTCTGGTGGCAAAGGAAATTTTATATAGGTATTAAGCCCACTGCCCATGTTAATCATCGGTTTTACCATATCAGTTGGTTTGATAACAACTTCTATAAAGGCAGGTTTTTCTCCTTTAAGTGCCGCTGTTACTGCATGCAGCAATTCTTCTGGAGTGTAAACTCTCTCGCCTTGTATACCAAAAGCTTTGGCATAAGTTATAAAGTCAAATTCCGGCGGTTGCTCACAAGCAAAATATCTGTTTTCAAACATTACTTGTTGAAGTTGTCTTATCATACCAAGTCCTGTATTGTTAAATACTATGCTAATAACAGGCAAATTGTTTCTAACTATAGTGTAGAGCTCATTGCCAGTCATTTTAAAACCACCATCACCCGATATACAAATTACTTTACTATCTGGTCTTGATGCTTGTGCGCCCATCGCAGCAGGAAGTCCAAAACCCATACAGCCTAAACCGCCCGAGGTAATCCAGTTGCGTGGTTTGTCAATTTTCAAATGTTGTGCTGCCCACATTTGATGCTGCCCTACATCTGTTACAAAAATCACGTCTTTGTCAAGCGCCGCTTGAGACAAGGCTTTTATAAATAACGGCGCAGTTGTACCGCGAATGGCGTCATTAGTATCAGGCCAATCGTTTATTTTGTTCCACCACGCTTGCGGTGTTGTACCTGTTATTTGTTTTTCCAGTTTTTTCAGGCAACATTTCATGTCCCCTGCAAGTCCAATACCGGCAAAAACGTTTTTATCTATCTCGGCAGGATCCACATCAATGTGAATTACAGTCTTTTTATCTGTGTAAGTTTTCCTATCACCGGTAACCCTATCGTTAAAGCGACTACCAACAGCAAGGAGTAAATCAGACTCATACACTGCGTTGTTTGCACGCTCTAAGCCATGTAATCCTGTCATACCTAAAAATAAATCATGCCTACCAGGAAAAGCACCAAGACCCATCAAAGTGCTAGCTACAGGCATATTTATCTTCTCGGCGATTTGAATGAGTTCTTCTTGTACATTTGCCGCAACTGCTCCGCCACCGACTAACATTATCGGTCTTTTGCAGTTTTCTATCGCTTTTACAGCGCTTAATATATCCTGTTCATCACATTGTCTGCTTACCGCTTTGGGCTTTTTCGGCAAACATTCATATTCTATCATCATTGTTTGAATATCTCGCGGTACATCGACAAGTACAGGACCAGGTCTACCTGATGCTGCAACATCAAAGGCAAGGCGTATTGTATCTGCAAGCTGACTTGGATGTTTTACCAAAAAGTTGTGCTTTGTTATCGGCATACTTATTCCTGTAATATCGACTTCCTGAAAAGCATCACGCCCAATAAGATTTCTCGCTACCTGTCCTGTTATTGCTACAACAGGGATGGAATCTAAAAAAGCACTTGCAAGCCCAGAGACCAGGTTTGTCGCACCAGGACCTGATGTTGCAATGCAAACTCCAACTTTGCCGCTGGCTCTGGCGAACCCTTCTGCAGCATGTGCAGCACCTTGTTCGTGTACTGTTAAGATATGTTTAATTGTTTTGTTTTGGCCCAGTGCGTCATAAAAAGGCAAAATAGCTCCGCCCGGGTAGCCAAAAACCGTTGTAACGCCCATCTCTTCTAGGCAACGGATGATTATATTGGCACCTGTCATTTGCATGGTTTCGCCCCCTTTTTATAGTTGCTTCTCTATCAGTTCACCCATTTTCTCTGTGCTAACCTCTGTGCAACCGTGTTTGTATAAATCTTTTGTTCTATAACCTTGCGCTAAAACTTTGTCTACTGCTTGTTCTATGGCTTTGGCACCATCTTCGTTGTTTAGTGAAAAACGAAGTAACATAGCTGCAGATAAAATAGTTCCGACAGGATTTGCTATGCCAAGTCCTGCAATGTCAGGCGCCGAGCCGTGAATTGGTTCATAAACGCCAGAACCATCCCCTATGCTCGCTGAAGGAAGCATACCAATTGACCCTGTAACAACTGCCGCCTCGTCGCTTAAAATGTCGCCAAACAGGTTGCTTGTAACAACAACATCAAAAGATTTTGGATTTAAGATGAGCTGCATTGCACAGTTATCCACGTACATATGCTCTAGTTGTACATCGTTATATTCTCTTGACACCTCGCCTGCAACTTTTTTCCATAGGCGAGATGATGCTAAAACATTAGATTTTTCCACACATGTTACTTTTTTGCGTCTGTTTTGTGCAGCTTTGAAAGAATAATGTAAAATACGTTCGATTTCAGGTCTTGTATATTCTTCTTTATCCCAAGCTTTTTCAATGCCGCCTTCTATATAAGCTTCTTTTCTCTCGCCAAAATATATACCGCCTGTAAGTTCTCTTACGATGAGCAAATCTACACCTTGAACGTTTTCTTTTTTAAGTGGTGAATAATCCACAAGATGTTCACTTATGCGTATAGGACGAAGGGTTATATAAAGTCCCAGTTGTTTTCTAAGCCCTAAGATAGCTTTTTCTGCTCTAATACTTGGGTCTACATTATCCCACTTAGGTCCGCCAACTGCACCTAAAAGTGTAGCATCAGCTGCCTTGCAAGCGGCAATTGTTTCATCGGGCAATGGTACACCGAATTTGTCTATCGCTATGCCACCTGCATATTTTTCTTCGTATTCTATATTGAGTTTTTGTTTTTTAGCAACAGTTTTTAACACTCTTTGCGCTGCGTCAACTATTTCAACGCCAATTCCGTCGCCACCAATGAGTACTACTTTCATAGTTTCACTTCCTTATTTAATATCATCAGGCTGGCAAATATGACCTGCCACAGCACTTGCCGCGGCAACATAAGCACCAGATAGATAAATTTTACTTTCAATGTCTCCCATACGCCCTTTAAAATTACGGTTTGTTGTAGAAACCGCAACTTCGCCATTGGCGAGAATTCCCATGTGTCCACCAAAGCAAGGACCGCAAGTCGGAGTGCTAACAGCCGCGCCGGCATCTACAAATATTTTCATATAGCCTAGCTCCATCGCTTTAGAGTATATTTCTTGAGTTGCCGGAATGATTATAGTGCGTACATTCGGATGAATTTGTCTATCTTTTAAAATTTCTGCCGCTTGCGCTAAATCATCTAACCTACCGTTAGTGCAAGAGCCTATTATTACTTGATCGACAGCTACATTTTTAACTTCTTCTGTAGTCTTAACATTCTCAGGTAAATGCGGACAAGCAACGACAGGCTGCATTTTGTCTAATTCAATCTCAACAACCCTATCATAAATAGCATCTGGGTCCGCCTCAACAGGAGTATAGTCTCTTGTTACTTTATCTTTTAAATAGTCTTTAGTTACCTCATCATAAGGGAAGATACCGTTTTTTGCTCCGGCTTCAATCGCCATATTGCAAATTGTAAATCTATCTGCCATTGTCAGCTCGGCTAGATCACCAAAAAATTCTAACGATTGGTATCTGGCGCCATCTACGCCGATTTTTCCAATCAAGGTTAAAATAATGTCTTTACCTTTTACATATTTAGGCATTTTACCTTTTAATACGACCTTTATCGCTGATGGCACTTTAAGCCATATTTCACCACTGGCCAAGGACGCACCAAGATCGGTCAGACCAACACCCGTACTAAAAGCATTTAGCGCACCATAAGTGCAGGTGTGTGAGTCTGCACCGATAATCACCTCTGCTGGTGCAATAAAGCCACCATCTGGTAATAGTGCATGTTCTATACCCATGCGACCTAGTTCAAAATAATTTTTAATGTCATATTTTTTCGCATAGTTTCTCAATTTTTGCGATAACATAGCTGATTTTATATCATTACACGGTACAAAGTGATCGGGTACTAAAGCAATTTTTTCCTTATCAAAGACGGTTTTTTTGCCGATTTTTTCAAATTCTTCAAAAGTGTTTGCACCCATTATATCGTTTGTAAGCGCTAAATCAATCTTGCTTATTATCAAATCACCTGACTGAACACTGTCTAAAGAGCAGTGTTTGGCAAGAATTTTTTGGGTCATTGTCATTGCCATAAAAGTAAAGCCCCCTTAGCCTTTTTGCTTGGCATAGTTGATAAGACCGCCTGCTTTAGCTATTTGTTGGATAAATTCTGGCAATGGTTTGGTTTTAATTGTAATGTTTTTGTTGACAATTGTTATCGTGCCATTATTCAAATCTACATCCAAAGTGTCGCCTTTTTGGATTTTTTCAACTTCTGCACCTATTTCCATAACAGGCAGACCGATATTTATAGCGTTACGATAGAAAATTCTGGCAAAGCTATCAGCTATAACTACAGGTACACCTTTGACTTTTAGCACTATCGGCGCGTGTTCACGCGATGATCCGCAACCAAAGTTTTTACCTGCAACTATATAATCGCCCTCTTTAACGCCACCAGCAAAGCTTTTGTCAATATCTTCCATAGCATGCTGGGCAAGCTCTTTGTGATCGGCGATATTTAGGTATCTTGCCGGAATTATTACATCTGTATCTACGTGGTCACCATATCTCCATACGTTTGACATATTACATTACCTCCTCAGGACTTGCTATGCGACCTAAAATTGCACTTGCTGCGGCTGTGTATGGGCTTGCCAGATAAATTTTACTGTCAATATGTCCCATACGACCTTTAAAATTGCGGTTTGTTGTGGCAATAGCAATTTCACCTTCGGCAAGTATACCCATGTGTCCGCCAAGACACGGTCCGCAAGTTGGTGTACTGACTGCAACACCTGCATCAATAAAGGTTTTTATGTAGCCTAGTTCTATTGCTTGCAAATATATTTTTTGTGTTGCCGGGAAAACGATTACTCTAACATCATCATGCACTTTTTTGCCTTTTAAAACCTCTGCCGCCTGTGCCAAATCTGATAATCTGCCGTTAGTACAAGAGCCTATTATTACTTGGTCTACTTTGATATTTTTTGACTCGTCTACACTAAAAACATTTTCAGGCAAATGTGGATGAGCCACAACAGGTTTCATTTTGTCCAGCTCAATTTCTACTGTTTGTTCATAGACTGCGTCGGTATCCGCTTCAAAGCATGTATAATCTCTTGTTACTTTATCTTTTAAATATTCTTTAGTTACTTCATCGCAAGGGAAAATACCGTTTTTGGCTCCAGCTTCAATCGCCATATTGCAAATTGTAAATCTATCGTCCATTGTAAGCTCAGCTATATCTCCAAAAAATTCTAGCGACTGGTATCTTGCACCATCTACGCCGATTTTACCTATAAGCGTTAAGACAATGTCTTTACCCTTTACATATTTTGGTAGTTTGCCTTTTAAAACAACTTTTATCGCAGGCGGTACTTTTAGCCAAGTGTCGCCACTGGCAAACGCCGCCCCAATATCTGTTTGTCCAACACCTGTACTAAAAGCATTTACCGCGCCATAAGTACAGGTGTGTGAATCGCCACCAATAATAACTTCACCAGGAGCAACAAGTCCTTTTTCTGGAAGTAGTGCGTGTTCTATGCCGACCCTACCTACTTCAAAATAATGCTCTATTTGCTGGCTGCGCGCAAAATCGCGAGTAACTTTGCACATTTGAGCAGATTTTATATCTTTATTAGGCGTAAAGTGGTCTGGAACTAAAGCTACTTTACTTTTATCAAACACCTTTTGTTTGCCGATTTTTTCAAACTCCCAAATAGCAGGTGGTGCAGTTATGTCGTTTGCCATAACTAAATCTAATTTACTTATTATCAAATCGCCTGCCTCAACGCTTTTTAAACCTGCACTTTTAGCTAGTATTTTTTGTGTCATAGTCATTGCCATATAAAATTCACCGCCTATGCATTATTATCGCTATCAGGAAAACCACATGCTGCAATCATACTGTTAATAGCATTTATATAAGCCCTTATTGCAGCTTCAATGATGTTAGTACTAAGTCCACGACCGTAGAATTTTTTGCCGTCACGTTCGATTAGGACTGTCGATTCACCCAGGGCATCTACACCGCCTGTAACCGCTCTTATTTGGAAATCTTTAAGATTTATTTCAAAGCCAACTGCTTTTTCAATTGCCTTATAAGCGGCGTCAACCGGTCCTTCACCAAAGCAAACTTCTTCAATAGTCCCTGCTGAAGACTCAAGTACCACAGAACCAATAGCTCTACCACCAGCACTGCTGTGTTCTTGATGTGATACTACTCTAAACCACTCAGGACGATAAGCCGCTTTTTCTGAAACCAAAGCTTCTAAATCTCTATCAGAGATATTTTTCTTATGATCTGCAAGCTCTTTAAAGCGGACAAACAATTGATTTACTTTGTCTTGATCAAAATCATAACCCATCTCTTGCAAGCGATTTGCAAAAGCGTGGCGACCAGAGTGTTTGCCAAGCACAATAAAGTTTGAACCAATGCCTACAGTCTCAGGAGTCATTATTTCATATGTCAAAGGATTGCTCAAAACACCGTGTTGATGAATACCAGATTCGTGTGCAAAGGCATTTTCACCGACCACAGCTTTTACAGGCGGAATAGAGACACCTGTTAATGAACTTACCAATCGGCTTGTGCGATAAATTTGTTGGGTGTCAATGTTTGTCGTCGCTTTAAAATGATTGCTTCTGGTATTAAGCGCCATTACAATCTCTTCCATCGCCGCGTTCCCAGCACGTTCGCCCAGTCCGTTGATGGTACATTCTATTTGTCCTGCACCAGCTTCTATCGCCGCGAGTGAATTTGCCACACCCAGACCTAAATCGTCGTGACAATGCACACTGATAACTGCTTTGTCAATATTTTCAACTTTTTCGCGTAAATAGCGTATTAATGCCGCATACTCACCAGGAGTAGTATAACCTACAGTATCAGGAACGTTAAGAGTAGTTGCGCCTGCGGCTATCGCTTTTGTGTATATTTGACACAAAAAATCCCAATCAGAACGAGTTGCATCTTCAGCTGAAAATTCTACATCAGCACAATATTTTCTTGCAAGTGCCACACCTTTTTCAGCGGCTTCTAGCACTTGTTCACGAGTCATTTTAAGTTTATATTGCAAATGTATGTCACTTGTCGCAATAAACACGTGTATACGTGATTTTTCCGCTTCTTTTAAAGCTTCTCTAGCACATTCAATATCTTCAGGGTTGGTTCTTGCCAAAGCACAAATTGTAGGACCTTTAACCCTTTGGGAAATGGTTTTTACTGCATCAAAATCACCTTTTGAAGTTATCGGAAAACCTGCTTCTATAATATCTACATTCAATCTTGCTAGTGCTTGGGCAATCTCTAATTTTTCAGGAGTACCAAGTGCAATACCCGGTGTCTGCTCGCCATCACGCATTGTTGTATCAAAAATTTTGATTGTTTTATTTTGCATTTTTTTGCCCTCTCTTATATTTTTTATGCAGGCGACCAAGAAAGGCACCTGCATAATTTAAAGTACTATTTTTTTATCCAGCTCATCATCGAACGAAGCTCTTTACCTACTTGCTCAATTTGGTGCTCTGATTCTATGCGGCGCATAGATTTAAATACCGGTCTATTGACTTGATTTTCAGAGAGCCAATTTTTAGCAAATTCACCTGTTTGGATTTCTTTAAGTACTTTTCTCATCTCATTTTTAGTATCTTCAGTTATAATGCGAGGTCCTATCATATAATCGCCATATTCAGCAGTATCACTTACCGAGTGGCGCATTTTACCCATACCGCCTTCATACATTAAATCAACAATAAGCTTCATTTCGTGCATACATTCAAAATAAGCACTCTCTGGTTTGTAGCCAGCCTCAACAAGCACTTCAAAACCAGCTTTAATTAGAGCAGTAACGCCGCCGCAAAGCACACATTGTTCACCGAATAAATCTGTTTCGGTTTCTTCTTTAAAAGTAGTTTCTAAAACACCCGCACGAGTACCGCCGATAGCTCTAGCATAAGCTAAGCCAATATCGTGTGCGTGACCTGATGCATCTTGATGAACAGCGAGCAAACATGGAACACCAGCGCCTTCAGTATATACGCGGCGAACCAAATGTCCTGGACCTTTTGGTGCTACCATAAATACGTCTACACTGGCAGGTGGTGTGATTTGACCAAAGTGAATGTTAAACCCGTGTCCGAAAGCAAGCGCTGCGTTTGGTTTTAGATTTGGTTCAATGTCAGTTTTATAAATTTGACCTTGTTTTTCGTCAGGAGTCAAAATCATAACAATATCCGCTTGTTTAACAGCCTCGGCATTAATCATAACAGTAAGACCAGCTTTTTGCGCTTTTTCTCTTGATTTACTACCTTCATACAGCCCTACAATAACTTTAATGCCGCTATCTTGAAGATTAAGAGAATGTGCGTGTCCTTGGCTACCATAACCAATAACTGCAACCGTCTTATCTTTTAAAAATTCCATATTCGCATCTTTGTCATAATACATTCTTGCCATTTGAAAATCTCTCCTTTAATATCTTTTTTATTATTTATTTTATAAAACAAGACCAGCTTGTCAGATAACCATACAATTAAATGTTACATCATCAGGCTCATCAGGCCACAAAAACAGATTGTTTTTATTAGGCATCATACAGTTATTACCTCTATCTAGCGCAACAACACCTGTTTGTACCATCTCTATTATACCATAAGGCGTCATTACATCAATAAAAGCTTTTATTTTTCTCTCAACGCCAGTGACTTCAAATATAACCACTTCATCACTAACGTCAATAACATTTACGCGAAATACTTCGGCAAGCTTTAAAATATCCATCCTGTTTTCCATAGCCCTAACTTTAATAAGCGCCATACCACGAGCAATTTTTGTCTCTTCATCCAAAAGCCGAACATCTTCAACTTCAATTAACTTATCAAGTTGTTTTATAATCTGCTCAACCATTGCCGCATCGTAATCCACCGTTGCTGTAATGCGCGAAAAACGTCTGTCGTTAGTCATACCAACAGCTAAGCTATCAATATTAAACCCACGCCTTGAAAACATACCAGCAACCCGCATCAAAACACCCGGCTGGTTTCTAACCAATATTGATAACACCTTTTTCATAATAATCCTCCAAAAAATAAAAAGCCCCTATCCACGCAAATGGATAGGGGCGAAATCGCGGTACCACCCTATGTTTTACTCAACAACCAAAAATATGGTTACGTATAACGCACGCGCACGCCTTGACCTAAATATCAGCCAAAGAACTCCCAAGGTGAGCTATATTGCTAAGTTATATTGGCTTGCAGCGACCGCCAACTCTCTAAAAAGACTTGAGCAAATTTATCCTTGATCATTGCTTTTAGTAAAAATATTTTAATGTTAATGCTTAGATTATGACAGTTTTAATCTAATTTGTCAACAAAAACTTTTAAAATTGTACACAACTGACTTTTTTAATACCATCAACACTGCCAATCATATTTAAAACCTCACGAGAGGCAGCAGAGTCAACCGACATAAGCATCATGGCATTGTTGTTTTTATCGCGACTTACCTGCATTGTTGCGATATTGACTTTACTTACACCTAAAATAGTACCTATTTGACCTATCATACCAGGTTTGTCTTCATTTAAAGCGACAAGCATAAAACGGCTTGGTGTCATATCAAAACGATAATCATTAATTTTCAAAATCTTACATTCGTTTTGTTCTAAAACAGTACCAGAAGCGCTAAATTGTTTTGTCTTACCTGATACAACAACTTTAACAACACTCTTAATTTCTGTATCTAGTGCGCTTTTAGACTCTAGCACCTCAATACCTCTGTTTTGTGCAACAAGATTTGCATTAACATAATTAATACGCTCTTTCATAATTGGCTCAAACAATCCCTTTAGCACAGCCCTTGTAATCATAGAAATCTCTAAATCACTGACAAGTCCATGATAAATAACTTCTACCTTTTCAACAGGCTCTTTTTCTAGCTGATGATAGAATTTACCCAAAACCTCACCTAGATATAAATAACTTTTCATCTGGTCGATTTCGTTAGGCAAAAGTGCCGGCAAGTTTACAGCGTTCGCTACCATCTCACCACGAAGGCAAGCTAAGACCTCTTGAGCTATAGTGCGACCAACATTTGCTTGTGCTTCAAATGTATCCGCTCCGGCATGAGGTGTAATAGTTACATTCTCGTAGTCAATCAAAGGCGATACTGCATGTGGTTCGCCCATTAAGACATCAATACCAGCACTTAGTACTCGTCCGTCTTTTAAAGCCTTACCTAACGCATCTTCATTTATCAGCCCTGCTCTGGCACAGTTGATAATTATAACGCCACGCTTTACTATTGTCAGTTCTTTTTCATCTATAATATTAACAGTTTCTTCTGTCTTTGGTGTATGGATAGTAATTATATCAGATAAAACAAGTAATTCTTCTAATGTTTCGCATTTTTGTACATTTAATTTAGCAAAACGATTATCACTTATATAAGGATCATAGGCAACAACTTTAACACCAAAAGATTGCAACCTTGTACAAACAAGCGCGCCTATCCTGCCAAGGCCAATAATACCAACAACCTTGCCCATAAGTTCGTGACCCATAAGCCCATTTCTACTCCATACTTTTTGTCTTAATCTATCTTGATGACGCACGATATTACGAGCAGAGGCTAAAATAAGACCGAGTGTAAGTTCACATGCTGATACACTGTTAGAATCAGGCGTATTTACAACAATAATACCTCTATTAGTTGCACCCGACATATCGATATTATCGACACCATTGCCGGCACGTCCAACTACTCGCAATTTTTTTGCTTTTTGGTAAAGTTCTTCGTTGACACCTGTGTTACTGCGCACAATCATTGCGTCATACTCTTCAATTTTAGCTAAAAGTTCATCACGAGGAATGTCAAAGCAAAGATCTACCTCCACCCCAACTGCATTTTGCAAAACTTCAATCCCAGCATCTGAGAGTTTTTCTGTAACAATAATTTTCATAATAATAAAACCTCCTAAAAATACTTTAAAAACAAAAATCCCCGCCCGGCAAACGCCAAGGACGAGGAATATCCACGTGGTACCACCTTGATTTACTGATATAATCAGCCTTTAGACAATTAACGCTCATCTCACGCATTGGTTGTGACCCCAACAAACTCTAAAACGGATTCAGTCTACATTGCACTAGTTCTCACCAACCACTAGCTCGCTTATGTCAATTACAAGACTTACTACTTTTTTTCATTGTCTTTATTTATTATAGTTTATATTTTATAAACACAATTACTTTTTGTCAAGTGTAAACAAGAAAAAATTTTTGTATTCTCTGCAAGTACATATGTCTTTGAAAATAAAATAACGCTACTTTTTTGTAGCGTTATTTTTCACTAAAACTTAATATCCCAACCGAGCATAAAGTTTATACCGTTTGCTGGGTAGTTTTTAATTTGTTCATATTTTTTATCTAAAATATTATTGACATTCAAAAATATCCTTTGGTCTTTAGCTACTTTATACTGCACACTAGTGTTTAAGGTTGCATAACCAGCTATGTGGGTACTAGTAACAATGCTTTGATCGTTAGCCGACAAGCTCTCTAGTGATAGCGAATGTTTGTATTTTTTGTTTTCATATTTTATGCCAAAATAAAATTGGTTGCGTGGCTCTGAATATGTTGGACTTGTAGCATCTGTATCAACATAGGTATAGTTAGTGTCAAGCTGCCAATGCTTGTCAAACTTTTTCGAGGCAGCTAAAGTTACCCCTTGAGCTTTATAGCTGTCAATATTTTGCACTCTCCAAACACCACTCCCCATATCCATCCACGCTATACGATCTTTTATATGGCGATTGAAAAAGGTAATGCTGGCATTGGTGTTTTCGTCAAACTGTCTTTTCAAACCTGTTTCAAAAGTCCAGCCAGATTCCGGTTTTAAGTCAGGGTTACCAAACATACCCATGCCGCCACCCCAGTCTTCAATCCAGTATAAATCATTAAAGCTAGGCGCTTTAAACACTTTACCCCAATTAGCAAAATAACTTGTCTTATCGTCAAATTTATACACACCGCTTATTTTGGGCAATGTTTTATTGCCAAAATCGTTGTTCATCTCATGCAAAACAGCAGGTGTTAGGATAAATTTGCCAAAAGTCATTTGGTCTTGCACAAAAAAGCTGCGACGCCAGCGATTTTTCTCACCGCTATAGACATTTGTATTAACTGTCGCAACAGATAAATCAGCACCCCAAGTGAACATATTACTGCCTGAGAGCTTTTTACTATCTTGATAGATAAGACCGTTAGTAGTTTCTTCGTGGTCAAATTTTGTAAATTGAATGCCTCTGTAATCACGGTTTTTGTAATAATAACGCAAACTAAAATCATCTTTTTGATAACCTAAATTTATAATATGATTGTTAGAATAACCATAATCCGTCAAAGAAGGTGAAGTGATATAGCCCGGAAAACCCGATTTATGATATCCGTAATTATAATCAAAAGTTAGATTGCCGCCATTTGTTTGACGACCAACATGCAAGGAAAAGTCTTTGTCGCGTCCATAAGAGTTGGGTCTATAGCCGTCTGTATCATAATATGAGCCGTTAAAGCGCCAGTCGTATTTACCTTTTGAGCCTGATGTGCCGATTTTATACTGCGCTTGTCCGTCGTCACCAAGTGCTATTCCAAAGGTGTTTACAGGCGTTTTCGCGCCTTTTTTAGTGAAAATTTGAATAACGCCACCGACAGCATCAGCACCATACAAAGCGGAATTACCGCCTTGGATAACTTCTATTCTGTCGATTGTTTCAGGGTCTATGCCAAATTGATTTAAGTCAATCCCACCATTAGAAGAGCCTTGAACTGTATTTAACCTTACTCCATCTAATAAAACAACAACCATATCAGTTCCTGCTATGTAAGGTTTAGCTGTTCCAGATCTACCATTGTAACGTGAAATGATAACTCCTGGTGTGCCGTCTAGCGCATCGGCTAGAGTTATCGCACCTTTTTCTTGTATTTGCGCTTGAGTAATGATACTTACTGCCGCAGGGGCGTCAAGCAAAGTTTGTTCTATGCGTGAGGCGGTTACAACAATGCTATCTAGGCTAAACTCTTGCGGCGTTTCATTTGCCATAACAACACCACTACTTGCAAGCATAATACTAGACAATGTACAGGCTAACAAATGTTTTTTCATTAACAACACTCCTTAAAATATTAAATTCCTGACACAAAGCGCCAGGAAAATCAAACAAATGCTCATCTTCCCTATCGCTCGTAGGTTAAAGTTATAAATAATAGGCAGTTCTTCTGGCTCCAGTTCATCGCAAATCTTGCACCTTCCCAAGCTTACGCTCAGTGGTAAAATCGCAAAACAGCTCACTGTTACAGCGGCGGGACCGCACCGGCTTATACCGGTTTATCTATTAAACCCTTTAGGGCACCTATATTTTTATATTAAATTGTTTACAATTTTATCATGGCAAATTTAATGCTGTCAAGCTATATTAATTATCTCTTAAACCAAGATTTCATTGTATTTAGTACATGTATTAAATCTTTTCGTTCAATGATATATGGAACCATAGCATACATATAGTTAGCAAAAGGACGACTAAACACTCCTTTTTCATAAGCAAATTGAGAAAATCCTTTTAAATCATCGCTATTATATACCTCTATACAAATACAAGCTCCCATAATACGTATTTGTTTTATCTTATCATCTTGAAAATTTTGCATTTCTTGTCTTGTAATTTTTTCAATTTCAGTAATTTTGGCAAGGTAATTTTCTTTATCAAACAATTCAATGGATTGTAAAGCTACACTACAAGCCAAAGGATTACCCATAAAAGTAGGTCCGTGCATAAGTGCTAAAGACGAACTATCACCATAAAAAGCATTATAAACTTTATTGTTTGCAATAGTTGCCGCATGACCTATATAGCCCCCTGTTAAGGCTTTACCTAAAATTAAAATATCAGGCAAGACCAAATCGGCTACAAAACGCTGTCCAGTTCGTCCAAAGCCTGTGGCAACTTCGTCAAAAATTAAAAGCACATCATATTCATCACACAACTCTCTTGCACGTTTTAAAAAAGCAATATCATACATACGCATACCACCAGCTCCTTGTAAAAGCGGCTCTACGATTAAGCAGTTTAAATTAGAATGATGTTTTATAAAAGCATTTTCCAAATCATCTATTTGTGTATTTATGTGCAAAACATTTTGTTTATCATTAAAAGCAAAATGATAATCTTGGTCATCTCCCACCTCCATAGCCTTAAAAGTATCGCCGTGATAGGAATTAGTAAGAGATAGAACAATATCTTTTCTTTTGCCTTTATTTATATAATATTGCATAGCCATTTTCAGGGCAACTTCCACTCCGACGCTACCGGAGTCAGAAAAAAAGCAATAGTCTAGATCGCCCGGTAACCATTGTTGTAGTTTTGTCGACAGTTTTTCTATCGGTTCGTGTGTCAGTCCGCCTAGCATAACATGTGAAAATTTTTCTGCCTGCGATACAATCGCTTGCGTAAGTTTTGGGTGCTTATAGCCGTGTATATTGCTCCACCATGAAGATATTGAGTCTATAAGTTTTTTGTCTTCAGTGTATAGATAAGCGCCATTAGCATCAATAATTTTATGTGGGAAAGACATGTTTTTCATTTGTTGATATGGATACCAAATCATAAAATCGTCCCCTTTTTATACAAACTTTCAAGTAGTTTACTATCAATATCTAAATCGCTAGCGTTAGGCTTTATACAAGCTAATACACTAATACCTGTTAGTTGTTCACACATTTTTTTATTATCTTCGTGAATAAGATTGCCAGATTGAAAGTTGTTAAAAATTATGCCTTGAATCCTTATATTTTGCCTTTTTACATAATCGGCTGTAAGTACTGTTGAATTAATTGTACCAAGACCAGAATCTGTAACAATAATGCAAGCTAAATCCAGTTGTTTTATAATATCTATAGCATAAATTTTTTCTTTGTCAAAACGCAAAGGACAAATTATGCCTCCCGCTCCTTCTATAGTTATGTATTCATAGTTTTTACAAAGATCATAAAATCTGTTTTTGACAACGTTCATATCGACAAAGTTGCCTTCTATTTGAGCCGCAAGGTGTGGGGAAAATGCATTTTCATAAATATAAGGACACATTTCATCTAGCGATTGATTGACTCTTGCAATAGTTTTGACATAATGAGCATCACCTGCAACCAAGTTATTATTTTCATCTTTTGTATTACCACTCATAGCAACTTTAAAATAGGCTACGCGTTTTCCAATCTCATGCAGTTTTTTAACAATTAAAGCGCTTACATATGTTTTACCAATGTCCGTTCCGGTGCCTGTAATAAAAAGACTTTTACTCATCAGACAATCTCACCTCATATCCTAATTTCTCAACCATTTTTATGTCATTAGAAATTGTGTAGCCTGTCGTTGTTAGCATATCACCACTAATCTCAGCGTTAGCGCCACTTTGAAAACATTTTGCACCCTTATCTGCAAGAAGACCACGACCTCCTGCCATACGAATGCAAGCATCCGGAATTAAAAAACGAAAAATAGCAACTATTCGGCAAAGCTCTTCATTTGTCAAAATTTCGTTGCTTTCATACGGTGTACCTTTTATAGGATTTAAAATGTTTACAGGAACTGACCTGACGCCAAGTGCTCTTATTGCAAGTATCATATCGATTCTATCTTGCATACTCTCGCCTAGCCCCATAATTCCACCAGAACAAATGCTAAGCCCTGCGCTTTTAGCCGCTTTTAATGTTTGAATCTTATCTTGCCAAGTATGTGTTGTACAAATCTGCGGAAAAAATCTCTCAGAGCTCTCTAAATTGCAATGAACTCTTGTTGCTCCTGCCTCTTTTAATTTGACAAACTGCTCTTTATCAAGCAAGCCGAAAGATACACAAACTTCGATATCAACCTCTTTTTTAATTGCTTTTATGCTTTGACAAACCCTGTCAACTTCATTTTTTGACAGTTGTTTACCTGATGTGACAATTGAATAGCGTAAAACTCCTTGACTGGCATTATGCTTTGCCTGATGAACAAGTTCTTTGGTTCCAAGTAGTGGATAACTATCTAAACTGTCAGTTTGATAGTGTGTACTTTGAGCACAATACTTGCAATCTTCCGAACATTTGCCATTTTTCCCGTTGATAATAGTGCATATATCAAAAGCATCTTTACAAAAATGCATACGAATTTCATCTGCCGTTTTACAAAGCTCATCTAATGGCACATCTTGTAACAGCAAAGCATCTTCTTTAGTCAATAGTTGATTTGAAAAAACTTTCTTTTTTAACATCTTAATAGTATTCATAATCCTATCACCTCACTATATTAACAAAAGGCTTTATTTGTTTTGCCAAAAAAGCAGCAATTACACAAAGGCATATATCGCCAGGTACTGCCAACACAAAGCCATAAATAAACAATGTCCAAACGCCTATTGGAGTATTTATAATATAATTGCCAATGATATAGTAATAAAAAATACCTATAGCGTAAACAATAAATAAGCCAATAAAATTAATAATAAGTAGCCTTTTAACAGTAAACCTTGCAAGCTGCTTTGCAAGCATTCCTGTAACATAAGCTGCAATAAAAAAACCAATAATATAGCCAAAACTCGGCTTGAGCAGATATAACAAACCGCCACCTTCGGCAAAAACAGGAATTCCTAAAAGTCCTAAAAGTATATACACACCTACGCACATACTGCCGTCTTTACAACCTAAAAGCAGCCCCGCAAGCGTCGTAAATAAAAATTGCAATGTAAATGGAACAACAGGTACAGGAATTTTTATAAAAGCACCTACCGCAATCAAGGCAGTAAATAGTGAAACGTAAATAAGCCTTCTCACGTTTACCTGCTGATATTGCCTAAAAGTTACTCTCTCACCTTTCATGTTTAACAACCCTTTCTTAAATCTTTTGTTGTTAAGTATAAATAATATCGACTTTATTGTCAACCTGTTATTTGTTTAAGGTTAACGCTTTTGTTTTAAAAAACAATTATTGCGCACAGGCACTCTTTTTGTTATCATACTATAATAAACAAAAATTTAAGGAGCAACTAATGATTGAATTAAACTACGGCGTTTTAACAGCTTTTTTCATTTATCTTGGTGTAATGATTGCTGTTGGTATTTATTATTGGCGACGCGAACAGACTATTTCAGATTACATACTAGGTGGTCGAAAACTAGGTCCTTGGGTAACCTCAATGAGTGCCGAAGCCTCTGACATGAGCGGTTGGATGCTTATGGGGCTACCAGGTTATGCTTATGTTGCCGGTCTGCAAGCAGGTTGGATAGCGCTAGGACTCGCACTTGGCACTTATTTCAACTGGGCTTTTGTTGCAAAACGGTTGCGTCTATACACGCAAATAGCTAATGATTCTTTGACAATGCCGGATTATTTTGAAAATAGATTTAATGATACAACAAAGGTTTTACGTATAATATCGGCAATTTTTATCTTGATATTTTTCCTTTTATACACTTCGTCAGGCTTTGTGGCAGGCGGCAAACTCTTTCATACAGTTTTTGGTCTGCCTTATACAACATCAATATTAATAGGCGCTCTTGTTGTTGTTTTCTACACTTTTTGCGGTGGTTTTTTAGCTGTATGCCTGACAGATTTTATTCAAGGGGTTATGATGTTTTTTGCTATACTTATTGTCCCGATAACAGCAAGTATACTTATGGGCGGTCCTAGCGAAACTATTGCTGCTTTGACAAACACTAACATACAAATGTTTAACCCATTTACAAATCCTGATGGCACAACTTTGACAATCATTCAAATAGTCTCACTTATGGCGTGGGGACTTGGTTATTTTGGTCAACCGCATATACTCGTTCGCTTTATGGCAATCCGTTCGTCTGACGAAATAAAGCAAGCGACGAAAATTGCTATGGTGTGGGTTGTTTTCTCACTTGTTGCCGCAGTGCTTGTCGGCATGATTGGCAGGGTATTTTTGAAAACCCCTCTTACAGGCGCTAATGTTGAAACTGTGTTTATGATAATGACAAACGAAATTTTCACTTCATTTTTTGCTGGCATTATTCTCTCTGCAATTCTTGCCGCGATAATGAGTACAGCATCATCACAATTACTTGTTACAGCATCTGCAATATCACAAGATTTTTACAAATCACTGCTTAGAAAAGATGCTGGAGAAAAAGAACTTGTTTGGGTAAGTAGATTGACGGTAGTCGTCGTTTCAGCCATCGCAATAACTATGGGATTAGACCAAAACAACTTTGTCCTAGATATTGTAGCTTACGCTTGGGCAGGCTTTGGTTCTGCTTTTGGACCTGCAATACTCATATCTTTATTTTGGAATCGCATGACTAGAAATGGCGCACTAGCTGGTATAATCGTTGGTGGACTTACAGTACTGATATGGAAGCAATTTAACTTTTTGGGACTATATGAAATCGTACCAGGCTTTTTGCTTTCAACACTTGCTATCTATATTGTAAGCCTTATGGATAAACCACCGTCAGATAAGATAAGCAAACAGTTTGAGTCAGTGAGAACAGGTAAAGTATAAACATCTTCCATACAAAAAAACCCAGAGTATAAAAGTACTCTGGGTTTTTTTATTTATTCTTCGATGTGATATGGTATTGTTGTCACGATAACATCTTTATTTAGTATCAAGCGTTCTCTTAACACTATAGCGGTTTGTGAATGTAGTAGTCTGTGCCACCATTTGTTTGTTTCAAATTCTGGAATGATTATTGTTATATAGTCGTTTGGATCTTTTTTGTCTTCTAGCTCTTGTACATATTCTAGTATTGGATCTATTATCATGCGGTATGGTGAATAGATTGTCACTAGTTTTATATCAGGTTCTAGCTGTTTCCATTTGTCTTCTATTTCTCTTCCTTTTACAGGATCATTAAAGACATTTATAGCTGTTATCTCGTCGCTAATTGTACGAGCATATTGCATTGTTTTTACTACTGCTTGATTTGGGCTTGCTACAGCTACAATGACAAAATTTTTCTTTTTTTCTCGTTTATCAGGTATGATCGGATTTGGCAGTGCAAGTTGAGCCGCTAATTGATTATAATGTTCTTTAATCTTTTTAAATATATATACCATTGTTGGTAAAAATACTATTACTATCCACGCACCGTGCATAAATTTTGTCACTATTATTATTCCAACTACTATTGTTGTTATGATCGCGCCAAACGCGTTGATAGCAAGGCGTTTTTGCCATCCAGGCTCTTTTTCTTTATACCAGTGTACCACCATACCAGTTTGGGCGATTGTAAAAGATAAAAATACGCCGATAGCATATAAAGATATGAGATGTTCCACATTACCATCAAAGACGATTATTAAAAGTCCTGCTATAAAGCTAAGTAGCATTATACCATTAGAAAAGCTAAGTCTTTCGCCTTTAGCGCCTAGATATCTAGGCATATAGCCATCTTTTGCCAAGATTGACATAAGTGGTGGCAGACCATTGTATGAGGTGTTTGCAGCAAGATACAAAATGAGCATTGTAGTTATTTGCACATAGTAATACCAAAACCCACGCCCAACAGACATTTCGACTAGTTGTGAGAGCATTGTTACGTTCTCAACAGGCATTATGTGATAATGCATTAGTAAAAAACCTATGCCTATAAGCATAAAAGATAGTAGTCCTGACATCCAGTAGGTTGTTTTTACTGCATTTTCGGCTTGTGGTTTTTTGAACATCGGTACACCGTTTGATATTGCTTCAAGACCGGTCATCGAGCTACAGCCGTTGGCAAAAGCTCTAAGCAATAAAATGAGCATTGCCATATCAAATTGAGATTTTACAGTTGATTGCGGGCTGACAATAGGGTTTGCATCTGTGATGGCATTAAATATCCCTGTTAAAATTATAACTATAAGTCCAAAAACAAATAAATATGTCGGCCAGACAAAGACATTTGAAGATTCTCTCAGCCCTCTTAAATTGACTATTGTCAGTATGGCAAATATTACAAATATATCTATGAGTACTTTTTCTTCTGATAAAAAAGGAAAAGCTGAGGTTAGAGCGTCTGTGCCTGACGATACACTAACGGCAACAGTTAGAGCGTAATCGGAAAAAATAGCAGCAGCAGCTATTAGTGCGATCAGTTCGCCAAGGTGATTTTTGGCAACAGCATAAGAACCTCCTCCGCCCGGATTTGCCTTTGTTACTTGAGTATATGATAGTGTTACTATGCCAAGAAGTGTTAAAATGGCTAACAAAACATATGGTAAATAACCGTAAGCTATAATACCAGGCAAAGCTAATATCAATACTATTTGCTCTGGACCGTAACCTACTGACGATAAAGCGTCTGATGAGAATATTGCTAAAGCTTTCCATTTTGGCAACTTCTCACCGTGTTCTTGTGAATCGTGCAATGGATTGCCTAATACTTTTCTGTAAATTTTTTTAAACATTTTGAGCCCCCATTAAAAATTTATCCATCTATTAGTTTTATCATAGTTTTGCATTTTTAGCAATCTCATTTAGTACTTGTATTTACAACACAATTTGTAGTATAATAATACAATAACGCAATATTGTTCATTTTTGAGGTGATATATGAAGGTTAAATACAAGCTACCTCTTGTTGTTGTTCTCTTATCTGTGTTGCCTATCCTAGCAGTTAGTTTTGTAGCAATTTATCTAATAGATGATACAGCTAAAAGAGACTTTAGTATGATTATTAAAAATCAATCTAGAGCTTCTGTTAAACATGTTACTGATTTTTACACTGAACAAAAAAATGCTATTCATTATGTTTCGCAAATTGATATTTACAAAGCATTCGTTATTGCTGATATGAAAAGAGACAAGCAAGTACAAGATAGTTTGTATCCCCAAGTAAAGCGATTTCAAGTTTTGTCAAAAACTAATAACGATGCGGTAAACCAGTCTTATATTTTAAATCTTTCAGGGTTAGTTCTTGTTTGCTCAAATGATTATGAAGAAGGAATAAGCATGGCTGATATTCCAGCATTTTCAAGATGTGTAGATAGTAAAGATATTGCGTTTGAAATAGTTAATAAATCTGAAAACAAATATTTTTTTATATTTGCTCCCATTTTAGATTATAAAGAAGAAGTTTTGGGTGTTTTAGTTCGAGAAGTTAATATGGATTATATTAACAGGTATATAAAAGATTTAAAAGTTGGCACAAGTGGTTACCAGTATATTCTTGATAATAATGGCAACACTCTATCACACTATTATAGCAATCGCCTTCTGCCGGAAAACACGCCCAACAGCAGGCTAGAGGAGTTTTTTGATTTATCAAACAATATCAAAGACGATACTTTGTCACATCCTAGTGGTTTTTTCTCTTACACTATAGAAGGTAGACAAATGATTGCCTATTATGAGCAAATTCCTTCTATTAAGTGGGTTGTGGTCTCTGCGGTTCCTTACAAAGAGCTAACCCAAAGCACTACAGCGATGCGTTATGCACTACTACTTTCTGCAACCTTAGTTATAATTGTAGCCTCTTTTGCCGGGCTTAAAATTGCGCTATTTTTCACCAGCTCACTAGGGAGCATTATCAAAAGAGTTATGCTTATTGCTAATGGTCATTTTGATGTCGATACACCACCTAAAACTCACGATGAGTTTGATATTTTGCACGAAAATATAACTACTATGGCATATAAATTGCGGACAAGCTATAAAAAATTATCTGATTCGGCTAAAACTGATGCCCTAACAGGTCTTTTCAATCGCAACGCGCTATATGAAGTTATGGATAATAATTTTCATAACAAAAAAAGCCAAGCTGCTATGCTCATTGATTTAGATGGTTTTAAGTCAGTAAACGATACTTTAGGTCACGATTATGGCGATGATGTTTTGATAAGTGTTGCTAATGTTTTGCGTAATTATGAGAGTTCTGATGTTATAGTATCAAGGCTTGGCGGCGATGAGTTTTTCGTTTATGTAATCAACTTTGATAATAAAGATGAAGTTGTAAATATCGCTAAAAATTTGCTTCACAGTATTTGCAATATTAAGCTAGCAATGGGTAAACCTATTGATATTTCAGCAAGTGTTGGTGTGGCGTTTGTAGATGATAGCGATCACGATAAGAGTAGTTTAATTAAAAAAGCTGATTTAGCAATGTATGAAATTAAAAAGAATGGTAAAAGCAACGTTCTAGTATTTGATAGCGATAAAACCCAAAAAACTACCTGCTATTATTAGCAGGTAGTTTTTTTTGATTTATTCAGTATAGATATGATAAGTGTCTTTTCCTTTGTGCTTGGCTATATATAAAGCTTCATCTGCTTTAGCATAAAGTTCTTGATATGTATAGCCGTCTTTAGGGTAAAGCGATACACCAATACTTGCAGATATTTGATGTGAAACATCGCCTATTTTATAGGTTTTCTCAAGCGCTTTTAGCAGATCATAGACTTTTTCTTTTACTGCGTCAATAGATTGAACATCACGCAAAAAAATGACAAATTCATCACCGCCAAAACGCCCAATTATGTCTGTAGAGCGGAAAATTTTTCTTATTTCATCTGCTACTTCTTTTAAAACTTGATCCCCGTATAGGTGTCCAAAACTATCATTAATGCTCTTAAAGTTGTCTAAATCTAAAGAAAAAAGTGCATGAATGTTTCTCGAACACGATATTTTAAGTACTTCACTGACAAGTTCTTCAACCGCAGCCTTGTTAGCAAATTCTGTTAGAATATCAATGCTAGCTTTTTGTCTAAGTTCTATAGTTTCTTTTTCTTGCTCGTCGATATTTGATATAGAAGCAATAGATTTAAATGGATTACCATCTTTATCTTTTATGACAACGCTCGATAGCGTACACCAGTGATATTGCCCTTGTTTATCTTGTATTCTAAATTTCACCTTAGAGATATTCTCGCCGTTGGTCAATTCTTCTAATGCTTCTTTAAATTTCACAGCATCTTCGCAGTGGATAATTTGTTTTTCCACAGCCAACTGCGGTGAATCAACTATTAATGATTCTGTGCCAAATACATCTTTAAAACTGCTCATTGAAGTCAATTTTTTGCTAGAAAAATCCCATTCAAAGATAATATTGCCAGTTTGTGCTGCAAGTACGTGCAGGCAACGAGCGTTTAGAACAGCTTTTTTCCGCTCATCTACTTGGTCATATATGATAATCGCTACAAGTATAATAATGCATATTAGCACAAGTACTGACAATTGTATAACATCATTTTCAATGCCTAAAATTTGCTTTGTGAAAAATTCTTTTGAAGCGACAGTAAAAACATACCAATCTGCTATTCCTGCTTTGGTAAAGTTGATGTAAAATATACCATTTGCATCTTCTTCTATTAAATTAACATTTGTATCTCCTTGTCGAAACTTGTCGACAAATAGTTTTCTATATTGATTGTCTCTAGAGTTTTCTTCTATGCGATTGATAAAATTTATACCTTTTTTCAGACTGTCTATGCCAAAAGAGTTTGTTATGATTGTACCATCTTTTGTTGTTATAAATATTACGCCTTGATTGTTTAAAAAAGACAAGTTAAATATTTTATCTAGCATATCAGTGTCAATAGTTGCAGTCAAAGAGGCTACCACTTTGCTATTTTTGAAAATCGGTACAGACAAACTTATAACGCTTTTTGATGGTTCAGCAATAGATTGTTTTGGTCCTACAATGTTACGTTCACCGCGTATTGAGCGCTTAAAAAACTCTTCTTGTTCTACGTTATCATTTTGCCGCCTATCGTTGGTAATTCTTGAACCGTCAGGGAAATTTATAGATGTGCGTAAAAAATCTTTATTTCTGACCAAATCATTTAAAAGTGTATAGACATTTTCGCTTTTTAAATCATCAACTGTTGATAAGTAGTCTGCTATTGCACTTAAAGTATTATGTTGTTCGTTAATATAGTAGTTTATACTTACGACAGCTTGAGATGAGGTTTCTGATATTTGTCCATAAATATTCTGAGTAATTTTACTATTGATACTTTTAGAAAAAACAAAACCCAAAAAAACTGTTATAGTCAAAACTATTATAACAACTATTCCTAAAACATATCTTTTCAACATAGCTACAATCATCTCTACTTTCATTTCTAAAAACAATCTTAAATAATAATTTTATTTTATATTTTGTTCCGTTGCCAACATTTGCGTAAATTCAGTCTCTGGCATAGGCTTTGCATAGTAGTATCCTTGTACAATATCGCAACCAATTTCTTTTAAGATGTCAACGTGTTCTTTTATTTCCACCCCTTCAGCAACAGTTTCGATACCTAATTGCTTTGCCATTTTAATCATATTTTCAATAACAACTTTTGCTCTAAATACATCTTTTGCATCAACAAAAAAGCTTCTATCAATTTTTATAACATCAACAGGCAAGGATTTTAACAACCCAAGCGAACTGTAACCTGTACCAAAATCGTCCATAGATAAGGTAAACCCTGCTGTATGCAACTGATTTAAAACATCCATTAAAATTTGCTCGTTATCAAATATTGTACTTTCTGTAAGTTCAACCTCTAAAAGATGTTTGGGTACATTATACTGCTCGGCAATTGCACAAAGTTCTTGAACAAATTGCTGATTTGTCAGATGTACTCTAGAGAAATTTACTGATATGGCAACAGGGTTTATGCCACTGTCAATCCAGTTTCTTATTATAATACATGCTTTTTTGAAAATATATCTATCAAGCTTTGTTATAAAACCATTTTTCTCAAACAAAGGAATGAAAACTCCTGGATAAATAAAATCTTCACTTTTATATCGCCAGCGTACAAGCGCTTCGCCGCCAACAATTTTCTCTGTTGTTAGTAAGTATTTAGGTTGTAAGTAAACTTCAAATTCTC
>CAZKFG010000012.1:0-41920 GCA_964551985.1 uncultured Acidaminococcales bacterium | reverse complement strand
TAACACTTATCTTTTTTGTTGTCAATATCTTTTTTCATCTTTTTTTATCTTTTTTTTTATTATTTTTTATGTTACAATGTAATAATTGAATTTTGGTTTAATTTTAGGAGGGTTTCTATATATGCCTGGTGATAACAAGGTCAAAAAACGTAGTCGTTTTTTTTGGCTTCGTATGTTTATTATTATTTTTGTAATTTGTTTCGTTATTATAAGTGGTGTAATTTTGGGTTTTGTCACAGCAACGGTAAAGTCTTTGCCTGAGCATCTTGGTGATATTCGCCCTGCTGCAGCATCACAGTTTTTCGACAGTTCTGGCAAGCTGATTGCTACAACTAAATCCGAGGAAAATCGTATTCCTGTAAAACTATCTAGTGTTCCCAAAAGCTTGCAAGAGGCTTTTATTGCTGTTGAAGATGTGCGTTTTTATCAGCATATTGGTGTTGATCCTCGTGCTATTTTACGTGCATTTTTTAGTAATTTAACTAGTTCCGGTATTGCCGAAGGGGGCAGTACTATTACTCAACAACTTGCTAAAAATGCTGTGCTCTCTCAAGAACAAACTTTAAAACGTAAAATTCAAGAGGTTTTTGTTGCTCTTCAAATTGAGAGAAAATATAGTAAGTCTGAAATTTTAGAGATGTATTTAAATCAGATTTATTTTGGTCAAGGCGCTTACGGCGTGCAGTCGGCAGCTAGAGTTTATTTTGACAAGGATGTTGATAAACTTACTTTAGCTCAAGCGGCTATGCTTGCTGGTATTCCTAAAAGCCCTAATTACTATTCTCCTTTAAATAATTTAAATGCCGCTAAAGAACGTCAGGGCGTTGTTCTTGACCAGATGCTAAAATATGGTTTTATCACTGAAAAAGAAGCGCAAGATGCTCGTAAAGAGAAGATTGTTCTTGCTTCTAGCAGTAAAGTTACAGACACTCTTGACTATTTTATTGATTATGTGACACAGATTGTTATTGAAAAGTTTGGTGCAGATGCAGTATATAAAGAGGGGTTAAAGATTTATACAACGTTAGATATGTCAATGCAAAATGCTGCTCACACTGCTATGTCTTCGTTGCCTGTTTATCATACAGATGCTAATAAAGTCGCTCAACCACAAGGCGCTTTAGTGGCAGTAGACCCACGTAATGGTCATGTTAAAGCAATGATTGGTGGTCGTGGAACGGATCAATTTAATCGCGCAGTTCTTGCTGTCCGTCAACCAGGTTCAGCATTTAAGCCGTTTGTATATATAGCTGCAATTGATAGCGGTCTTACTCCAGCAACTGTTATCGAAGATAAAAAGATGAATTTTAATGGTTATGAGCCTAATAATTATGATAGACGATTTCACGGTAAAGTAAGTTTACGTACAGCTCTTGTAAATTCTTATAATATTCCTGTTGTTGCTCTAACTCAACAACTTGGTCCAGAAAAAGTTCTTGCGGTAGCTCAAAAAATGGGTATATCTTCACTTGTTTTATCAGGTAGTGTGAATGATGTTAATTTAGCAATGTCACTTGGCGGCTTAACAAGAGGTGTTACTCCTCTTGAAATGGCGAGTGCTTATGGTGTTCTTGCTCAAAACGGTAATTATAGTGAACCTGTAGTTGTTCTAAGGGTTGTCGATCGTAATAATAAAGAGATTTTTTTACACAAGCAATCAACGCGTCAAGTTATATCGCCTGTAAGTGCTTATACTGTTACCAATATGATGCAAGATGCTATAAGTCGTGGTACTGGTTATGCAGCGAATATCGGTCGTCCTGCCGCTGGCAAAACTGGTACTACTAGTGAATATAATGATGCTTGGTTTGTCGGCTTTACACCTAATTTGTCGGCTTCTGTATGGATTGGCAATGACTCTGGCGGTGATTTAGGTGGTATGACAGGTGGCGATTTACCCGCACAAATCTGGGCTAAATTTATGTCAGCTGCTTTGGCTAATTCTCCTGCTGTAAGCTTTTCTGTTCCACAAGGCGCTATCATTCCTCCTGAGCCAGTTATCACTAAAGATCCAGTAAAAGTTGATAAAGAAGCGGGAGCTGCTCCGCCAATAAAACGTCCGCCTACAAAAACTGATGATAAATCTACTACTGTAAAAAAAGAACAAGCAGTTCCTGCTGCACAAGATAAGAAAAGTGATAGTAAAAAGAGTGATGATACAAAGAAAAATTGACGCTAATGCGTCAATTTTTTTATTATGTTAATTAATTTAAGTATAGTAACAAAGCAAAACTTAAAGTTTTGCCCTGTTTATTAATAATTTGCCTTAGATACACAATCAAAAGCCAACATATATTTTGTTACAGACTCTTTAACTGCCTTTTTAACTTCGTTAATTAGTGTTATATAATTGGCATTTTCGTTTTGTGGCAGTTGTATTTTCAAAGTTCTTGAAGCAACATTCGACATATCTGTAGCAACATTTACTTTGTTTATGCCACATTTAATATATGGTTTATAAAATGCCGGATTGTGTCTATCTCGTTTTCCACCGTGCATAACTAGTGGTATTTTAATTGTTTTTTGAATTTTATCAATAAACTCTAAGTTCATTGATGGTAAATCTATATCAATACCTAAGGCATCAATTTTTGTTCTATCAACAAATTCCTTTATTTTATCTATTGTGTATTCGCCGCCTTGACCAATTTCACCTTCAACACTAAGATCTAAAGAATGCGCCATTCTTGAAACTACTTGCATTCTAGAGAGATTTTCTTCAAATGGTAATTTTGCTCCATCATACATAACAGAAGTAAAGCCCCAGCGTATAGCCTTCATTATTCCTTCATAACTTTGTGCGTGATCTAAATGCACGCAAACAGGAACTGTAGATTTTTGAGCTGCTTTAACCATTGCGTGTGCAAGAATATCTGCATCAACAAAATGAAATAGTCTCTCTGGTAAACCTAGTATAACTGGTGATTTTGTTTCTTCAGCGACTTCAATTATCGCCATTAAAGTTTCAAAGTTAAAGACATTAAATCCACCCACAGCATAGTTGTTTTCGTGTGCATGTTTCAATATTTTATGCATCGGCACTAGTGGCATTGGAATCTCCCCCTTTATTTTTGGTTTGTTAATTCATATAAATTCATATATAGATTATATTCGGCTTTAAGGGTGTTTTTCCTGCTATTTTAAAAATATTTTTAATAAAACAGCTTTTCCCCTATGACACTTATTACATCAATCTAAATTTTATTCATTTATTTAATATTTTTTTTAAATAAGCAACATCTAGTAAATTTACTGTTTCAAACTTCCCTTCATAAAACAGTGCCCAGTTGTTGAAAACACAAGGTAATTTTTTAGCTTTTTGCAATGTATCTATTTGAATAAAGAAGGCTGTAATGCCATGTGTTATGCAATATTCTTTTAATATTTCAATTTTTTGATAGATGTAAGGGCATTGCATATCATAATAAACAATAAGTTCTTTACTTTCAATTTTACATAATTTAGCATTTTGTTTAAAAGCTGGTATTGTCCCGTCAAAAGATAGAGCAAGTAGTTCGTATCCGCTATCAGTTGTATCCACAACCTTAAAGCCAAACTTTTTGGCAAATGACTGGTCTGACAACCATGACTTTTGTTTTTTAGCACCAAGCATACAAACGCCGGATTTTCCTTTTTCTTTAGCATCTTTAACGCAATGCTTCATTAACAACTTTGCATAACCTTTTCCTCTATAATCGCCCAAAACCCACAAGCAATAGATATAATAATAATAATTATCACCTGTTACAGGAACCCAAGCAGTTTCAAGAGGTGCATATTCAATAAAAACGGTTCCTTTAACATTTAGCTTTCTAAAAATATGTCCCTCTTTTAATCGTTCCAAAAGCCACATTTTTTTGGCATCAATACCTGGGTGAAACTTTTTGGCACGAATAATACAACATAAGTGTTCGTTGACAATATTATCTATCGTCAAGTTTATAAACTCATCACACATATTTTAATCTTCCCTATTTATAAATAAATTCTAATTTTTCATATTTACTTTATACACTTTTAGCGAAAAGCAAGCTAAAGCTTATTGTAAAGCGGTAATCGTTCTATATACACATTTGCTTGTACACCATTAATATGGTTTTTTAAAAAGATACAACCCCACTTTTAAAAGTGGGGTTGGGTTATATTATTTTGCTTCTTTGGCTAGTTCTACTAGTTTTGTAAATGCGTTAGCATCGTTTACAGCTAGATCGGCTAATATTTTACGGTCTACAGTAACGCCTGCTTTTTTAAGACCATTGATCAATTTACTATAGCTCATTTGGTTTAAACGAGCTGCTGCATTGATACGAGCAATCCATAGTCTTCTAAAATCTCCCTTTTTAGCACGACGATCACGTCTTGCATAATATAGGGCTTTCATTACTGTTTCGTTAGCTTTTCTAAACAGTTTGCTTTTGGTTCCACGATAGCCTTTGGCTAGTTTTAATATTTTTTTATGACGTTTATGTGCAGTAACGCCTGCTGTTGCTCTTGGCATTATATAACCTCCTAAAAATAGTTGTTAAGCATAAGGTAGCATTTTTACCACGCGATCGTGGTCTTGTTTACAAACAAGTGCAGCTTTTCTCATATTACGCTTTCTCGATGGTGATTTTTTCTCTAAAATATGTTGTTTAAAAGCTTTAGCACGTTTAAATTGACCTGTACCTGTAACTTTAAATCTTTTTGCAGCACTTTTTCTTGTTTTTATTTTAGGCATAATTATCCTCCTGACTTATTATTTATTTGTTTTCGGGGCAACAATTAAAAATAGATTTTTACCTTCAAGTTTTGCCGCTTTTTCTATTATGCTGATGTCTTTTAGCTCATCTGCCATACGGTCAAGAACTTTTTTACCTAACTCTACATACATAAGTTCACGCCCACGAAACATTATTGTAAGTTTTACTTTATCGCCGTCAGTTAAAAACTTGACAACATTTTTTAATTTAACTTGAAAATCATGTTCTTCAATTTTTGGTCTTAACTTTATTTCTTTAACGCTAATAACTTTTTGTTTTTTACGAACATCTTTTTCGCGTTTTTGTTGCTCATAGCGATACTTGCCGTAATCCATAATCCGGCAAACAGGCGGAGTAGCATTAGGCGCAATTTCCACTAAATCAAGTTGTCTACTTTGTGCTTCATTTAACGCGTCTTTTAAAGACATTATTCCTATTTGCTCGCCAGCTTCGCTGTTAACACGCACTTCTTTAGCTCGGATTTCTTCATTGATACGCAAGTTGTCTTTACTTATATTATTCACCTCCAAAATATAAAAGCGGATAGAATTATTCTATCCGCTAAAAACACTAGTGTCTTTATTTTACCCTGCCGACATTATCGCAAGGTGAAAAGCGAATAGCTTTTACTTTAAATTACTTAACTACTTTATCACAATATTTTTAAAAAGTCAACTGTTTATTCTCGGCTTGAAATTTTATTTTTAAGTTTTGCTAAAAATTCTTCATAGGTTTGTTGACCAACATCGCCTTGCTGACGCTCTCTCACAGACAACAGACCTTCTTGCATTTCTTTATCACCGACTATAAGCATATATGGCACCTTTTGCATTTGCGCCTCACGAATTTTGTAACCAATTTTCTCGCTACGGTCATCTAGCATTACTCTTATATTTTCTTTAAACAATTTATCTGCTATTTGTTTTGCATATTCAATATGGCGTTCGGCAATCGGCAATATACGCACTTGTTTTGGCGCAAGCCAAACAGGAAACGCTCCGGCATAATGCTCAATTAATATTCCAATAAAGCGCTCTAAACTGCCATACAATGCTCTGTGGATCATAATTGGGCGATGTTTTTGTCCATCTTCACCAATATAGTTTAAGTCAAATTTCTCTGGCATTTGCATGTCAAGTTGAATTGTGCCACACTGCCAAGTGCGACCTAATGAGTCTTGTAAGTGAAAGTCTATTTTCGGTCCGTAGAATGCTCCATCACCAGGATTGACTTTATATTTTAAACCATATTCTTCCATAGCTTCTCTTAATGCTACTGTTGCAAGTTCCCAAGTAGCATCATCACCCATAGCGCCTTCTGGTTTTGTGCTAAGTTCAACATGATATTTCAATCCATACACGCTATAAACCTTATCAAAAAGCTTGATAACACTTTTGATTTCATCTTTTATTTGGCTTGGCAGCATAAATATATGAGCATCATCTTGTGTAAATGAACGCACACGCATGAGTCCGTGCAAAGCTCCAGATAATTCGTGTCTATGTACTTGACCCATTTCAAACATACGTATCGGCAAATCGCGATAACTGTGATGCTTTGCTCTATAAACCAATATACAACCAGGACAATTCATAGGTTTTACTGCATATGGTTGCTCATCAATATCAGTAAAATACATATTTTCACGATAATGATCCCAGTGTCCTGATTTAATCCATAATTCTCTTGATAAAATAATTGGTGTTTTTATTTCGTCATAACCAAATTCAAAATGATATTGACGTGATAGACCTTCTATTTGGTTTCTTATCACCATACCGTTTGGATGAAAGAAAGGAAAGCCCGGTCCTTCTTCTTGCAAACTAAAAATTTCGAGTTCTCGACCAAGTTTTCTATGATCTCTTTTTGCCGCTTCTTCAAGCATATGCAAATAATTATCAAGTTCAGCTTTTTTAGCAAAAGCTGTACCATAAATTCTTTGTAGCATTTTATTTTTTTCATCACCATGCCAATAAGCTCCAGCAATACTTTGCAGTTTAAAAGCCTTGACAACACCAGTGCTTTTTATATGAGGACCTGTACACATATCCAAAAATTCACCTTGACGATAAATGGTTATTGTTTGAACATTTGGCATACTTTCAATTATATCAAGTTTATATGTTTCGCCAAGCTCAGAAAATAAAGCTATTGCTTGCTCGCGAGTGAGCGCTTCTTTTTCTAAAGTATAATTTTCAGCAATTATCTTTTGCATCTCTTTAGTTATAGGCTCTAAATCTTCAGGTACAAAAGTATGATCGCTGTCAAAATCATAATAAAAACCATTATTAATAGCCGGTCCTATAGCAAGCTTAGTATTAGGATAAAGCCTTTTAACCGCCTGCGCTAAGATATGTGCTACAGAGTGCCTTAAAGTACTCAATCCTTCGTCATCTGAGCTTGTAAACAATTCTATAGTTGCGTTTTGCATAATTTTATCACTCAAACAAACCGACTCACCATCAAGTTTAGCAGCTAAAATAAGTTTATAAAGCTTTGGTGCTTTTTTAGCCACAATCTCCAAAACAGTAAGTCCTTTTTCAACCTGCATAACAGCATTTGGTATATGCTTAAATCTAATTTCAATAAGTTCTGACATAATAATTCCTCCTTAAAAATAAAAAAGCTCCTCCCTAGAAAGGGACGAGGAGTATCCACGCGGTTCCACCCTTGTTAGCAAAAGCTCACTTGACGTCAATAACGGTGACTGCCGACAACACCTACTGTATTCAGCGTTGCAGTTTAAAGGTGGTAAAACTATAATCGGCAAACTACTTCTCACCCGCCAGCAGCTCTCTTTATTGCCTAAAAATAATCTTGTGTCCTTTGCATTACTTTTCATTTTGTAATTTACATTATATTATATATTAATATATAATATAATTCAAGATTTAAAAATAATTCTTTTTTATAAGAGGTACATTAAATTGAAAATATTAATTATTATCCTATTGTCAATGTTTTTTTCACTAACAGCTAATGCTCAAATCAATAAATTAATCTATATTCCCATTGATGATAGACCTGTATCCTTGCAATATCCAGTAGATATTGTTTCAGCTAGCGGCTATAAAATAATAGTTCCACAAAAAAAAATACTTGCTGGACAAAACAAAGCTGGTAACCCCGAGGAGCTTTTCAAATGGTTAGTTAAAAACGCTCAAGATGCTGATGCTATTGTCATATCAGCAGATAGCTTAATTTATGGTGGACTTGTTCCTTCACGATTACACAATTTATCTCAAGAGAAAATTTTTGCCAGCATTGAACAGTTAAAAAAATTAAAAGATAAGCTACCTGGTGTTAAAATTTATTGTTTTTCCAGCTTTTTGCGCGTACCTTATTTAAGCCACGGCAATGTAGAACCACACTACTATGAAGAATACAGCAAAATGTTTTTTCGTATTGGTGAATTGACAGACTATCTAGAAAAATGTGGATATAACTATCTTGATTATACTGAGCTTAACAACCTAATTCAACTAATTCCAGAAGAATATTACAACGACTGGACTGAAAGGCGCAAAAAAAACCTATTGGCAAATGTCAAACTAGCGTCACTTGCTAAAGAAAATTATTTTCACTATTACGCTATAGGCAAAGACGATAACGCTACCTTTTCGCAAATGCACGTAGAAATACGCGAATTTCAAAAACTTGCAGGTGACATATCTTCTGCAAAAATGCAAATAATCCCTGGTATCGACCAGATAGGACTATTGCTTTTAGTCAGAGCTATAAATGAAGCGACTTTTAAGCAACCCTATGTACATTCCATCTACCCTGAAGGACTAGGACCTATAAGCATACCTTTATACTCTAATCAAAAAATAAGCGACTCTGTAAATATACAAATACACGCTACCGGCAGCTTGCCAACATATGACATTGAACAATCTGATGTAATTCTATTTGTAAATACCGCAACAGATGGAAAAAATAAGGAAGTCACTCACCCCGAAAACATTGCTTTTGCATCTTTGGCTAACAAAGACTTTGTCAAACAAATAAAACAACACGGACAATACAAAAAACCAATTGCACTTGCTGATGTTGCCTATGCTAATGGCGCAGACAACGGCTTTATGTTAGAGATGTGTAGACAAGCTGCAATTGCTGATTTGAGTACATACTCTGCATGGAACACCGCTGACAATTCCATCGGCTATGCCATTGCTACAGGTATCTTAGTACCAAAGATGAATAAAATGCAACGCGAACGAATACTGCAAACAAGATTTTTAGACGACTGGTTTTATCAAGCAAATGTACGTGCAACACTCAAAACAATGCTTTTAGAAGATAATATAAACATTTTTAGCATACCGCCACAATACAATAAATTAGTTACACAAAAGCTAAATGAACAATTGCAAAACTTCAATAGAGAGCACAATAACCTAGTAAACAAAAACTTCACTGCCCTACTCCCTTGGCAAAGACTATTTGAAGTACAGATAACTTATAAATAATCTATGTAAAAAACCAGCTATAACTTTAAAGTTATAGCTGGTTTTTTATTGTCAATATTTCAAATCAAACCAGTCTAAATTAAGTTCTTTTTGTATAGTCTGCTTAAGCTCAGAACAATCACTCTCTTTATGCGCAATAACAACAGATGCTACCTTTGCACCAATATCCACCGCTTGTTTTAAGCTTTTACCATATAATAGAGCACTCACAGTTGCAGAAAAAAAGCTATCACCTGCACCAGTACTGTCAACAACTTTAGTTTTATAAGCCTTCTGATGACCGCTTTGACCGTTATGATCAACAAATAATGCCCCTTGTTCGCCGAGCGTTACAACAAAATTTTTCAACTTCTGCTCTCTTGCAAAAACTGTAGCCTCTTGCAAAATCTTACCAGGCGAATTTAAGTCAGTATTAAACAAAATATTTGCCTCTGTATCGTTACAAATAAAACACTCCATATCAGCAAAAAATCCATAGTTGTTTTTAATCACAGATAAATTACCTGGTAAAGCATATATCTTCACATTATCTTTTTTACTTTGAGCAACTATCTCTTTTACTATCTCATCGCTCAAATCAACTTCCAATGCCACAAAATCAATTTTTTTAAATAACTCTGGCAATATAGGTACTATCGCTTTATGCATTGCGCTAGTATCCGGCATTTGCGACACAGAACCAATAAGCGCCCCATCATGAGCTAATATAGCAAGCCAAGCCCCAGTGCCACCGCCATCGACTATTGCCAAATGCTCAAGGTTTATCTTGTGGTCATCCAACTTTGCTTTCAATAGTTCGCCGGCATTATCATCATTTATACAACCAGAAAACCATACATCACAGCCTAGTTGCTTCATATTCACCGCAACATTTCTCGCTACTCCGCCAGGCACAATCTCTATTTCACCTATATTTCGCCCTTGCGGCAAATAACTTTTCGGCGCAAAACCTTTATAATCTACAAACACTGTACCAATAACCGCTATTTTAGGCTGCATATTATCACCTACCTAAAATTAATAAACTGCAAATCAATACCAAAATCAGCCGCCTTCAAAGCCTGTATAGCAGCTTGTAAATCATCTTTTTTAGCGCCTGTAACTCTTATCTGGTCATCTTGAATTTGTGCTTGCACTTTTAACTTTAAATTTTTGATACTATTTATAATATCCTTTGCCTTATCCTTATTTATCCCCTTTTGAATTGTAACAACCTGCTTAACGCTCCCCCGACTTGCAGGCTCAATTTTGCCCGGCACAAGGCAACGAAGTGGCAAATTGCGTTTTGCCATTCTCACCCTTAACATATCTAAAATTGCCTCTAATTTATATTCATCTTCCGCCGCAATATTAAGCTTATCGTCCGACATTTCCAAGGAAGCATTCGAACCTTTAAAATCATATCTTTGCGAAATTTCCCTATTTACTTGATTTATAGAATTGTCCATCTCTTGCATATCCACTATTGAAACCACATCAAACGAGCTGTCTTTTGCCATAACCCTACCTCCTTGTTTTATATTTATAGTATATAGTCCAAATAACATTTTGGCAAACAAAAAATATAAATCAAACTGCTTGTACAAACTCGATAAACAATACCTAGTCTATCTATATAGCCGCAAAAACAACATACTAGAAGATGCCTTTAAACATTTACAACTAATGAGTAAATACAAATTCGACAAAACAAAAAGCCAAAACTACTATGTCGAAATAAACTACGAATACTAAACATATAGATTAAGCTTACATAGGTTTGATGTCTTCGCCAATCTCCAGAGGCTCCAAGTGATACTAAAAAGTTAATCATGCAAATAAAAGCAAAAGCTATACAGTAGGTTTAGGTTTATAAGATTATACAGGAAAACGATAAAGATTTACTGGTAACGTGCAATTAATTTTTTGTTTTTAAAAAGCATTAAGTATACTCAAAAGTATATATATTTGTTCTAATTATTGTTACACGATCTAAAAAACAAAGACCTCCAGATAAATTTTTGTATCTTGGAGATCTTTGTTTTTATACTTTAAATACTTTAACAGAGTTCATTAGAGCTTGAGAAGTAGTTTTTATTTCTTGCATTTTGCTTATTACTTGATTAGATAGTCTGGAAACTTCGTCTATTTCATCTGCTATATTAGTTACGTTTTCTGCGCCATTATTGGCAGCAGCAGCAACATCGTTAATAGATTGTAATAGTGTTTGTATTGATGCCAAAAGTTGCTGAGCTGACGCACTAAACTCTTGCATTAAGCCATTTACATATTCTGCGTCTTGGTTATATTGTTCGCTGATAGAAACCATACCATCATAATCTTTAATTACTTTGCCTTCAATAAAGCTTAACATTTCCTTTGAACTGCCAGATAAGTGTGCTACCGATTGCAAGACAATTCCTGTTACGCTTTGTATTTTTTTAACAGTCTCGCTTGAATTTTCGGCAAGTTTTCTCACCTCTTCAGCAACTACAGCAAATCCGCGTCCATGTTCGCCTGCTCTTGCGGCTTCTATTGCCGCATTTAATGCTAAAAGGTTTGTTTGGTTTGTAAGTTCTAAAATAGAGTCAGACAAAATGCTGATTTCGTTTATGGATTGTGATTCTTCAATTGCTTTTGTCAGTTTTTCGTCAATAGTCTTTTTGATGGCGTATGCATCTTGTTGGGATTGTAATGCTGAGCTTTTTAAATCTGATGCTCTTTTGGCAATATTTCCTGCATTTTCTGTCCCTGTTTGTGCTTTTTCGGCAATATACTTAGTTGCACTTTCAATTTCTGATGTAGTGCTTGACATCTGTTCAGATGTTGCAGCCGTTTGTTCCATATTAGCTGATAAATTTTGTGTAGCGTTTGAAACTTTTTTTATATATTCGCCAAGTTCATTTATAGCTTGACTAGATTCTGACACCATATTTGTAGAGTTTGAAGATTTGTCCATTACATCTATTACTATTGTACTAAATTCTTTTTGCATCTGTCCTACCGATTTAGCAATATCGCCAACTTCGTCAGAACGTTTGTATAAGCTATCACTCACTTTTTCGCGCAAATCTCCGTCTGCTAGAATGTCAACGTATTTTGCTGTTTTGATAAGTGGATTAGCAATACTGCGAGCAATAAAGAATATTATCATGCCGGCAATTATAAAGCTTAAAATACCAAATCCGACAATAACCCATTTTATATAATTAGCTTCGGCTAAAATTTCACTTTCTGGAACAACAACGCTATAGCTCCATCGCTGTCCTTCAGTAACAGCTATTGGTGAAAACGATTTTAAGACTTGTTCATTGTGTTGTCTTGAAAATAGTTTGCCTATATATTCTTTATCTGCATTTAGATCTGCTAATAGTTTTTTACCAAAGTCATCTTCAAAGTCTGTATCTAGTTTTCCAACAAAACTAGTGTCAGGATAGCTAACTAAAATCCCTTTACCTGTATTTATCTTGCCAAAACCTGTTTTATAAAGCTTTAGTTGAGAATTTATTTCTGCAAAAGAGTCCATTGTTATATCAACACCAACAACACCAACTGTTTTGCCAGCTGAGTTTTTTATCGGTACAGCAACAGAACTCATCAATACTTCTTTGCTACCAATTTTATATTTGTATGGCTCCAAAACAGTTGTTTTACCGCTTTTTAAAGCTAAAAGATAATAGTCCCCTTCACCTGGTTTATCAAAGCCAACTAAATCATTGCGTACAATTTTTCCATCAACTTTATTCCAAGAAGGAATAAAGCGACCTTTGTTGCTACTACCTCCAGGTTGAGCAGAATAAACACTGTCCAAATTATCAAGTGCGTTTGGCTCCCAGCAAGTCCAAGTTGCTATTATAAATGAGTTTTCTTGTAAAACTTGTTTTAACATCGCATCAAAAGTAGAACGTCTAATATTAGCTGGGATATTTTCAAAAGTACTATAAGCTGAACCTAAAGTCTGAGCCGCAAAAGTAGCTTCTTTGATTTTTGCTTCGATAAGTTTGCTTCGCTCTTCTGATGTTCTTTTTAAATAGTTTATTGCAAATTCGTTAGACATTTGTGTTGTTTCATAAACTACAATCATTGTAAATATAGAAAATATAATGAAAAAAGTAGTAAGTATAGCTAGTAGTAGTTTTGTTTTTAGTTTTAGTTTAGTACGAAATGATAACATAAATCCTCCTAAAATAATCAGAAAGCAAAAAAATATTATTTTTTGTTTTCATCAATAAAGTTTCATCCGTTTATTATATCATTTAATTACTATAACTTCAAGCTATTAGTCAATCTTTTTTACTAATTTTAAAATGAGTTTTAAAGTGTTGTTTATTGAGCTTTTATATTGACTCGTAGATTTTTATGCTCATTTTATATTTTAAATACATGTAATAAAAACCAGCCTTTAAGGCTGGTTTTTATTACATGTGTTTAATTCTTTGATGTTCTTCGTCTTTTTTAGCATCATTAAAACGCGGAATTGTGCTGAGGTAACCTGTGATACGGCGAACTCTTACTATGGAGTCATAGTGTGGTTTTAATACAACATCATCACCAGACACATCTATATCCATCTGCAAAAGCTTACGTCCTGCTGGTTCTATATGTAGTTGGTCTTTCACGTATTCTTGTGCTTCTTGAATTTGCATTTCATCTGGGCAATTGACTGTAACGTCATTAAATATAAATTGCATTTTACTTCCTCCTTGTAATAATATATAATTTACTGCTGCAAGATACATTATATAGTATAAAATTCTTTTTTGCAATACTATATGATGTGTTTTTTTGCAATTTATATTTATTTTTTTAGAATTTTATTTGTCCATATTCATTCATATTTATGCTAACAAATTCATCATCTTCTGTTTGAATTAGTATATCGTCAGTAGCCTGCATGCCTATAAACGCTATTTTGGCACGTCTGCCATCTTTTGTTATAACAGGTCTACCAATAAGTGAATTTTTAATTTGTGTAAGCATAGGCAGGCAGAAACTTGAATCTAATCTAATAAACATTTCTTCTTCAAAAATATCTATTAATTCAAATGGTGATCTAGCCTTTTGATAAACCCTATCACTTGTTACAGCATCATATACATCAGCTACAGAGACTATTTTAGCAAAATCATTTATTTTTGTTGAACTCAAAGCAAATGGATATCCTGACCCATCAACTCTTTCATGATGTTGTAGTACAGCAAGTTTAACTTCTTCTGGTATATTAAAAGCATTTTTTAAGATATCATAGCCTAAAACTGTATGACGTTTCATAACAGCCATTTCTTCTTTAGTAAGTTTACCTGGTTTATTTAATATTTCCAAAGGGATTTGTGATTTACCAATATCGTGCAAAATACCACTTAAAACTAGCATAAACATCGTGTCTTTGTCGTATTTTAGCCATTTGCCAATAACACCACATAGCACACCTACATTTATAGAATGGTTGTAAGTGTATTCATCAATGCTATTTAATGTTTTTAACGACTGTAAAACAAAATTTTCTGATAACAAGTTATTTATAGTGCTACTTGTTAATTCAACCATTTCGTTTATTGGTACTTGCTTGCTCTCACGTGCAGAAGAAAAAACATTTTTCATACGATGAACTGTCTTTTCATAATTTTCTCTGACTTTTATTTCCCAGTTGCTAAGCGGTCTGTCAATTTCTAGCTCTTCAACTAAAACAGTCATTATCTCTGGGCGTTTTCGTATCAAATCAATTAAATCTTCTGTCAATAAAGTTTGATAATCTAAAATAACTTGGTTATGGTTCATTATCGGTGCAGCAAGTCTCATTCCTGGTTTTAATTCATCTACCCAAAGTCTTTTATTTGGCACGATGTCACTCCCTTAAAAAATAATTAATAAAATCTTTTACAAAATCATTGTATAATCTTATAATAATTATAGTTTTTATGATAAAAAAAAACAATACTAATTAAAAAAACAAGGAGAAAAAAGTGTCTAAAATAAAAATTTCCTGTCTCGGTCCTAGCGGTACACACAGCCAAGCAGCCTGCAATTTTTTGTTTAAAGGTGCTAATATTGAACTTTATCCTACAATTAATGAGGCAATAAATGCTCTTTATCAACAAAAAGTCGATATTTGTTTTGTGCCAATCGAAAATTCTTTGGAAGGATCTATTAATATTACTTTAGATAGCTTATCCAATAGTGATTTTTGTATAGTTAGCGAGCTTATCTGGTCTATTCGCCATCACTTATTGGTAAAAAACACCTCTAGTAATATAAAAACTATTACTTCACATCCACAGGCTTTAGCTCAATGCCAAACAAATATTAAAATTTTTTACCCACAAGCTCTAATTAAAGAGTCTCAAAGTACTTCACAAGCAGCAATGTTGGCAAGCAAAAACGAAGATATTGCGGCACTAAGTTCACTTGAAGCGGCAAAAATTTATAACCTTTCTATCGCTAAATACGATATGCAAGATAGCAATATAAACTCCACCCGTTTTGTTGTTATAAAACCCACTGCTTTTGTACGCACAGAAAAAAATGCTGCTAAAACATCTATTGTATGTGAGCTAGATGGCGAAAAGTCAGGAACTTTGTGCGAACTTTTAAAAGAATTTGCAAAACGTAATATTAATTTAGTGAGAATAGAGTCTAGACCTGCTAAAACTATGCTTGGACGATACATTTTCTTTTTAGATTTACAAGGTTCTTTTTCTGACAAAAATGTCAAAGAAGCTTTACAAGCAATCAAACATCAATGTTTATGGGTCAAAATACTT
Source organism: uncultured Acidaminococcales bacterium (assembly GCA_964551985.1). Lineage (GTDB taxonomy): Bacteria > Bacillota > Negativicutes > Acidaminococcales > JAISLQ01 > CAZKFG01. The sequence goes on along the minus strand of CAZKFG010000012.1, from coordinate 25,966 downwards.
GGTAGTTATCCTGTCTTTACGACATAAAAAAGGTCAGCTTAAGCTGACCTTTTTGTTTATTCTGTAGCGTAGTTATCAAAATATCCTTGAACCAAAACTATCGGTGTTCCTTTATCACCACTACCTGTTGTCAAATCGCACAAGCTACCAAGTAGGTCTGTCAACTGCCTTGGTGTTGTTCCTGTAGATTCATCATTGCCAGCAATATTACTTTGTTTATCACCAATACGTTTTTTCATTTCTGCCATCATTTGGTTATGGTCTAAGTTTTGCAAGTCATTGTCCGCAACATATTTTATTTTTATCTCGTTTGGCATGCCGCAAAGACCTTTTGTAAATCCAGGTGACACACAAGGGTCAGCTAGTTCCCAAATTTTACCAACAGGGTCTTTAAACGCACCATCGCCATATATCATAACTTCGACATGTTTGCCTATTTTTTCTTTTATGCTTTTTTGTATAGCATCTACAACATTCTGACAATCACGTGGGAAAAGTTTAATACTGTCATCTGTTGCTTTGTTGGAACCTAAAATTCCATAGTCTGGGTTGTAGCCACTAATGTTGCTAGCTGTTTGCAATACTTGATCTAATGTATAAACTTTTTGAGCACCGGCATTTAAAAGAATTTTTTTCACTCTTTGACGCTCGTGTATGTTAGCAACTAAAATTTGTTTACTATATAAAAGAGCATCTTTAGGTTTATTCGTAAAGATAATTTCTATTTGTCCATCACTACCTAAGCTTTTATAGTATGAAACATAATCAAGTCCTGTAAATGGATGCTCTACTTTATCACCAAATATTTTTCTGTATTCTTGTTCTGTCAAAGATTGTGTGTATGGGTCTATACCAGCGTTATCCATAACATCTATATCCATCAAATGATTCCCAACCTCATCAGATGGGTAGTTTAGTAACAAATATATTTTTTTACCGGCGCCAGCCATTCCTTTCAGTAGCATAGCAAAGCGATTTCTGCTCAAAATAGGGAACAAAACTACAAAAGCATCATCAAATTTTTCTTTTATATCATCTGCTAGGTTTTTTATTGTAGCATAATTTCCTTGAGTCCTAGCAACTAAAGATTCTGTTACACCAACTACATCTTTATCTTTAATTTTTATACCATCAGTTTTGCTGGCATCTAATAGAGCATCTACAACAAAATTGACTACATTATCCCCTTGTTTAGCAATAGGTGCTCTAATACCCCATACTGTTGTACCAATATTTCTTGTCATATAAATTATACCCCCGCTTTAATATATAGATAGTTTTCTTATGGATTCTTTATTGTAAATACGCAAAACCACTTCTGCAAAAAGCGATGTTACATCAACAATGTCTATTTTGGAACTGTATTGTGTTTTTACAGGTAAAGTATTTGTTACAATTACTTTTTTTATGATGGATTTTTCTATTTGTTCTAAGGCATCGCCACTAAATACTGCATGAGTACAGCAAGCATATATTTCACTAGCGCCTGCTTGTTCAAGTGCAATTGCGCCTTGCAAGATAGAACCTGCAGTGTCAATTATATCATCAAATAAAATAGCCTTTTTACCTCTAACCTCACCTACAATATCAACAACAACAGCTATATCAGGTTTTGGTCTGCGTTTGTCTAATATAGCTATTGGACAATTTAAAACTTTGGCAATAGTCCTTGTACGATTAACTCCACCCATATCTGGCGAAACAACAATAATATCATCATTATTATCACCCAAAAGATTGTGTATGTACTCTGCTAAAAGACTATTAGCAGAGATATTTTCTACTGGTATATCAAAAAAACCTTCTGTTTGTCCGGAATGCAAATCCATAGTAACAACAGAATCAACACCAACAGAAGAAATTAAATTAGCTAATAGTTTGGCAGCAATTGGATCTCTATCGTATATTTTAACATCTTGTCTATTATAGGCATAATAAGGAATTAAAACTGTAACAGTTTTAACAGATGACCTCTTTAAAGCATCTACTATTAGTAAAAGCTCCATTATCATATCGTGAACTGGGTTTGATAATGTTTGAACCAAAAAAACGTCTTTGCCGCGAACATTCTCACCAAGTAATACATTAATTTCGCCATCATTAAATCTATTTAAATGAATCTCACCTACAGTATGACCGATATAATCAGCAATTTTCCGAGTTAAAGTCGGATGTGATGTCCCTGAAAAAATATGTAGTTTGTCTAATTTATCTAACAAACTTTCTTTCATAGTCATACCTCTATCACTTTTTTAAAAACACACTTAACATACTAACATAACTATAGACTTTTGTCATTAGTATAATACATTATCAATTATGTATACATATTTTCACATTGAAAATAAAAATTTACTAAGTATGCAATTTTTAGAAACTATTAATTTACTTTTTTACCACCAGTTACAAAAATCATTATATATTTAAAAACTTGCCAAAGTAAAAAATCAAACAAGCAAATCTCTAAAGTCAAAATAATATAATTACTATCACGTAAAATATACGCTAAAAAAGCGCCCGAAATTATAATTGGCATTGCTAGAAAAAAATCTATAATTGCTGATTTAAAACTTTTACGCCAATAAGAATAAGAAACAATCACTGCCCAAGGAATAATAACAAAACACATAATAAATATAAATTTTGCCACTTTTAATCTCTCCTTTTATTCTATTTTGTCAATAATGCAAAAAGTATCTCTACACATTTTTTGCTTTTAATACTTTTATATTTGAAAAGAAAAACTTGCTGCCAAATATTAAGGACATCTTGCATATCAGTCTCTTTCATTGTTATAGAGCAAAAAGATGCTGCTTTTTTTATCGCCTCAAAATATATTTGACAAATAGCACGGTCGCAAACATCAATTTTATTTCGGATATACATTTTATCAATCAGGCATAGTATTCTTATATAAAATATATCATAAATATAATTTGCCGTTTGCCAATCAAAATTGTTTAGCGTCTTATTATATGCATTCGCTAGAGCTTTAACTGTCAAAATATTTTGCACTTGGTTTTTGCTTACAAAAGACCTCCTTACAAACCGTCTATTAATCTTTTGTAAAATATCTTTATCAATCTTTCCACAGTATATAGAAGTTATTTGTATAAGTTCGGCGTAAAAAGCAAGATTTGAGTTGTTTTGTTTTTTTTCACAATAACTTAAAAAGTGCAGCCAAATATAAAGACTGTCTACCGCTTTGCATTTTAATATCTGCTTTAACCATTTATATAACATTTTATCTAAATAATCTTCTTGCATTTTGTCCACTTTTGGTAAATTTTTCATGACCAACATACAAATCTCTTGAAAAAAAGCATATTGTTTATAATTAATTGCCAAACAGCCAATGTTATTTAGGTAAGTCATTATAGCACTTGCAATTATATCTGGCTCTTTTTCAAGTTTTGGTAAAAAAGAAGTTAGAATTTTAACAATGCTAGCAGCAATAAAAAATTTTCTATCTTTGCAACTAGCATTTGCAAGAATTTTAAACGTCTCAATAACTGTTATTTTTTGCGTATCAGGCGCTTGCAATAAGATTTTTGCACCTTCTAAAAGATACTCTAATACTTGAAATTGCTTGTTGGCAAGTGCTATTAGAGCAATTTTTCGCCAATTATTACATTCATTAAAACGAATTTTGTTTTGTGCTCGGCAAAGACCATAAGCATATTTAATGTGTTCTGCTGCATCTAAACTTATAGAAACATCTTCACAAGGCAAAGCATCTTGCAAAACCGCATATAAAGAATCAAGCAATTTACCACTTACACTTAAATTGTCGCCATAGTTTTGCTCAAGCGCTTTATAAATCTTTTTTAATTTTTTTCGTATATTGTCACTGTTTTTCATTTCCTCAATTTTTTCCGGCACCGTAGTATATAAGGCCACGAGAAGTTTCAACCGTAACCGTCATACCATTTTTAAGCGTTGTTGTTGCACTGTTTACACCAACAATGCATGGAATGCCAAAACTTACAGCAACAATCGCACCATGCGAGGTGAAACCACCTTCTTCAGTTATTATTGCGCTTGCCAAAAGGGCAGACGGTGTAATATCTTCATTTAATGAAATGGCAACTAAAATATCACCTTTTTTAAAGTTTTTCAAATCTTCTTTGTTATTGACAATACAAATATTACCCTTTAATACTTTATCGCCAATCCCAAATCCACGCAAAATTATATCACCGACAATAAGTACGTTTAATAAATTTGTGCTACCGGCTATCCCAACAGGAACACCGGCAGATATTACGACCATATCGCCTGTTTTAATATAGTTATTCTCTAAAGCTTTCTCAACTATTTTTCTAACCATATCATCAGTATTTCTGGCACTAATACCAACTAAAGGATTAACGCCCCAATACAGTTGCATACGTCTAGCGCTTTTTTCGTGTGGAGTTACCGCAATTATTTTAGCTCTTGGTCTAAAGCTTGCTATCATTCTTGCCGTATAGCCTGTTTCAGATGATGCAACAACAGCTGCAACCTTTAGTTCATTAGCTACTTGAACTGTAGCATGACTTATGGCGTCTGTTATTGTTGGTTCAAAGAGTTTTTTACTCAAATTGCTAACTAAATCATCATAACAAATAGCATCTTCTGTGCTTTGAGCAATCTTAGACATTATCTTAACAGCCTCAACAGGATAATCACCTGAAGCCGTCTCGCCGCTTAACATTATAACATCAGAACCATCTAAAATAGCATTAGCAATGTCACTAGCTTCAGCTCTTGTAGGTCTAGGATTTGTCATCATACTCTCTAACATTTGTGTTGCTGTAATAACAGGCATAGCATGGGCATTACACAAACTTATAATATCTTTTTGTACAATCGGCACCTGCTCAGTGGGTATCTCCACACCAAGATCACCGCGTGCCACCATAATCCCATCTGAAACTTTAACTATCTCTTCAATATTTTTTACGCCTTCGGCATTTTCGATTTTAGAAATAATACCCATAGAATAGTTGGCTTCTTCCAAAACCTTTCTAATGGACAAAACGTCAGCTGCTCTTTGTACAAAAGAACAAGCAACATAATCCATGCCTTCTTTAGCGGCAAACAAAACATCTTGCACATCATAATCAGACAAAAAAGGCAAATCTAGTGCTATTCCAGGCGCTGCAATTCTTTTTCTCGAACTTATTTCACCACTATTTAAAATTGTAGTATAAATTTCGCTACTTTCAACACTATCAACTTTAAGGCTAATCAAACCATCAGATAAAAGTAGCATATCATCTTTTTTTAACAGTTTAGGTAATCCTTCATAACTTACAGAAACAATCTCGCCATTACCTTCAACGTTTCTGCTTGTCAAAGTAAATTTATTACCTGCCACAAGTTCTTCTTTGCCTTTAGAAAAAATTCCAAGTCTCATTTCAGGACCTTTTGTATCAGCAATAAGAGGAATTATTTTATCTACTTCTTGTGCGGCATTGCGAACCAAATTTATTCTTTTTTTATGCTCAGAATGGCTCCCGTGCGAGAAATTAAACCTTGCCGCATCCATACCACTGCGCATAAGCTCTTGCAAGATACCGTCTTTATCAGTGCTAGGTCCTACTGTGCAAATAATCTTTGTCTTTTTCATCATTTAAACCCCTTTATCCAGATTTTGAGAACCATTGATGGTCATATAAACAATCACTTGCTTCACTTGCTTCACTAGATGGAACAACTATTTCAAAACCTATACTATTACTGTTTATTTGCACTAAAAAACCTTCTTGCTCTAAGAGCTGTTTAATTTTTTCCGCTTGCTGTATTTTTTTGGCAATATAAATAGCTTGCCACATAAAGTAAACACTCCTTAAAAATAATTCTTTCTTTACTATTTTACTACGTTCTATAAATAATATACAATGTTTTTTAATTTTTTACCTCAAAAAAATCCTTACCAACAACTTGGTTTAGTTTGTCAATTAGACTTTCAGTATCACGATCAACCCAACAATCGCTCTCTAAACGGATAACATCATCGAGTCCTTCAAAACTTATTATAACAGGCACTTCACCTTTAAAATCTTGCAAAATTTGTTTTATCTTTACTAAAACTTGTTGATCAAACGCTTGTTTTTTCAAAATAAGCTTGATAGGCAAAACAACATCTTTTAATTGCTTTATGCTGTAAGCCATAATTTTTATTTTATCATCTTCAATCTTTAATTGCCCCGTAACTGTCAGAAGATTTTGCACGACAATATCAGAAAAAGATTTTTCAAATACTTTTGGATAAACAATTACTTCTATGCCAGAAGAAAAATCCTCTAAATATAAGCTTGCCATCTGCTCACCTTTTCTAGTGCTCATTCTCTTGCAAGTACTTACAATGCCACCTATCGTAACAGTTTGACCATCTTGATAATTATCAACATTTATATCCACTATTTTACTCATCTCATCTAGTATATGGCGATATTTGTCAAGTGGATTTCCTGTAACATAAAAGCCTATTATCTCTTTTTCTTTCTCTAACATTAGCTCTTGTGCTAACTCTTCAATATCAGGCAGCTCAATATCGTTAACTATACTTTGAATGCTTACATCAACATCAAATAAACCCATCTGTCCGCTTAAATCGTCTTTTTGTCTTTGTGCAGCAATACTTATTGCGTTATCTAGCACCTGCAAAAGTTGCGAGCGTTTGCCAACAAAATCAAATGCACCGCAATAAATTAGACTTTCTAGAACACGCCTATTAACAGCACGCATATCCGTTTTTTGACAAAAATCAACTAACGATTTAAACTGCCCATCTTTGCTTCTCGCTGAAATAATCGCCTCTATTGCCGCATCCCCAACATTTTTTACCGCAGATAGTCCAAAGCGAATGTTTCTACCATCAACAGTAAACTTTCTTCCACTTGCATTAACATCAGGTGGCAATACAGATATACCCATCTGCTTGCAAACTTCAATATAGTGACTAACTTTCTCATTAAAGTGCATAACGCTAGTTAGCATTGCCGCCATAAATTCAGTTGGATAATGTGCTTTTAAAAAAGCCGTTTGATATGCCAAAAGCGCATATGCCGCACTATGTGATTTGTTAAAACCATACCCTGCAAAATGTTCCAGTAGTTCAAAAATTTCTTTGGCTTTTGCTTTGTCAATTCCTTTAGCCATCGCACCATCAATAAAAGATTGCTTTTGCGCTGCTATTTCTTCTGGTTTTTTCTTACCCATAGCACGACGCAAAATATCTGCCTGTGCCAGTGAAAAGCCTGCCAAAACTGACGTTATCTGCATTACTTGTTCTTGATATAAAATAACACCAAAAGTATCCTTCAAAACAGGCTCTAGTAGTGGATGTGGATAACTTACTTTGCCTTTACCATGTCTACCGTTTACAAAATCATCTGCCATACCAGAACCTAGTGGTCCTGGTCTATATAAAGCGACTAATGGAATTAAATCTTCAAAACCTTCTGGTTTTAAATTTTTTACAAGCTCTGTTATTCCTCTTGATTCCATCTGGAAAATGCCTTGTGTCTGACCGCGACTTAACATTTTACAGGTCTTTACATCTTGCAACTCAATCTTGTCTATATCAATAGTAATATTGCGATTTTCTTTAACCAAATCTATTGTATCAGCGATAACAGTAAGTGTTCTAAGACCTAATAAATCCATCTTTAAAAGACCGATTTCTTCTATTTTATCTTTGTCATATTGAGTCGTAACAAAATCTTCAGCAGAATACTGCAGTGGAACAAAGTTAGATATATCCTCAGGTGCTATAACAACTCCTGCCGCGTGTACCGACGAATGTCTCGGCATTCCTTCTAGTGCTTTAGCTAGGTCGATTAACCTACCCACTTTTTCGTCTTGCCGTGCCAGTAGATGTAGCTCTTTATTAGATTCTAATGCTTTATCTAAAGTTATACCAATTTCTTGCGGGATTTGTTTAGCTATTTTATCCACTTCGCCATAAGGCATGTTAAGCGCCCGACCAACATCTCTAATCGCAGCTTTTGCTGCCATTGTTCCAAAGGTTATAATCTGTGCAACCTTATCTGTTCCATATTTTTTTACAACATAATCAAAAACTTCTTGTCTTCTCTCATAGCAAAAATCAATGTCAATATCAGGCATACTTATTCTATCAGGATTTAAAAATCTCTCGAAAAGCAAATCGTACTTTAAAGGATCAATATTTGTAATACCAAGTAGATATGCTACTATACTCCCTGCCGCCGAACCTCTGCCAGGTCCAGTTGCTATATTATTTTCTTTGGCAAAATTAACAAAATCCCAAACAATCAAAAAATAACTAACATAATTCATTTTTTCAATTGTCTGCAGTTCAAAATCTAAACGCTTTTTAGCATTAACATCATCTATAGGATACTTTACCTCAAGCCCCTTTTGACAGAGTTCTTTTAAGTAACTGCTTGGTGTATAACCTTCAGGCACACTAAATTCAGGCAACAAAAGTTGCCCAAGCTCTATATTAACATTGCACATATCAGCAATTCTTAAAGTATTTTCCATTGCCTGCGGTAAATCTGGAAATAACTCTTGCATTTGAGTATATGATTTCAAGAAAAATTCGTCATTATAAAATTTCATTCTATCTTGGTCAAACACTGTCTTATTTGTCTGTATGCACATTAAAATGTCTTGCGCTTGACTATCATTTTGCTCCACATAATGCAAATCATTTGTCGCCACAAGCTGTAAATCAAACTCTTTTGCAAGTTCAACTAGTTTTGAATTGACAATTTTATCTTCCGGCATAAAGTGATTTTGCACTTCTAAGAAAAATTTGTCTTTGCCAAATATGTCCACATATTGACTGATAGCTTGTTTGGCCCCGTCTATATCATTACTTAAAATTTTAGTTGGTATTTCGCCGGCAAGGCATGCACTAAGAGCAATAAGACCATCACTATGCTCAGACAAAAGCTCTTTATCAACTCTTGGGCGATAATAAAAGCCTTCTAAATTAGCTTTAGATACAAGTTTCATAAGGTTTTTATAACCGATATTATTTTTGCAAAGCAAAACAAGGTGATAAGATGCCTCTTTATCTGTCGGTTTTTTATCAAACCTAGAATTTGCCGCAACATATACCTCGCAACCAATTATAGGCTTTATTCCTTGTTTTAAAGCTTCTTTATAAAAATCTATAACTCCATACATACTACCGTGATCTGTTATAGCAATAGCAGGCATATCAAGTGCTTTTGCTTTTGCTATAAGTTTTTTTATTGTCGCAGCACCGTCAAGCAAGCTGTATTGCGTATGCACATGCAGATGAACAAAAGCATCAAGCATAAAGCACCTCCTTAAATTAACTATATATCTATTATACAATAAAAAAAGACCGTTTAAAACGGTCTTTAAAATTTAAAACCACTTATTAGATTTACTAGTTGGTGTATACTGCTTTTCTATAAAAGCATTATCTGGCGCGTATAAAATTACGTTTTCAGATATCTTTTCTACCTGTGCATTGACAGCATAACCCATACCATTCATGTAATCAATACTACGGCGTCTTAGTTCACTATCAACACTATCTAAACAAATAAGTACTGCTGAGCGAGCGAGCAGTGAATCTGCTATAACTTTCAAATCATTAAAGCTCTTTGGTGAATAAACGCTAATTTTAAATTGTTGTCTACTTACAAAAACTTCTTGCAAATTTTCGGTTTCATCTGCTTCATCAAAACCCAAAGCACTGCCAAATTTTTTCATTATGCTATTTGACACAGCCTACACCACCTTTTCTAATTAAGACAATACTACCATTATATAAATTGTATCAACATTATTACAATATAGCAAGCGTTTTTGTTAATTATTTCTTGTTATTTTGTCTTGCACGCTGCACTCTATCTAATATTTTTTTTCGAATGCGTATGCTCTTTGGCGTCACTTCTACTGTTTCGTCATCATTTATATGTTCTAATGCCTGTTCTAAGGAAAAAATTCTAGGTGGTACAAGTCTTATCGCTTCATCAGAGCTACTAGAACGCATATTAGTTACTTGTTTTTTCTTACAAGGATTTATATCCATATCCAGTTCACGACTGTTTTCACCAACAACCATGCCTTCGTATACCTGTTCACCAGGCGAGACAAACATCGTACCACGATCTTGAAGTCCATATATACCATAACCTGTTGTCTCACCGGCTTCAAATGCTACTAGAGCGCCACGTGTTCTACCTGGAATGTCTCCTTTATATGGTACATAGCTGTCAAAAACATTATGCATTATACCATTACCCTTAGTACTTGTTAAAAATTCATTTCTAAAGCCAATCAAACCTCTGGCAGGAATCAAAAATTCCATACGCAAATATGCTGCCATCTCGTGCATATTTACCAATTCAGCACGACGAAGACCTAGTATCTCCATAACCGTACCCATAAAATCGCGTGGAACATCAACAGTAAGCTTTTCAATAGGTTCATTTATTTGTCCATCAATTGTTTTAAAAATTACTTTTGGTTTACCAACTTGTAGCTCAAAACCCTCACGACGCATAGTTTCAATTAAAATTGACAAATGAAGTTCACCACGACCTGAAACAACAAAAGAGTCCGTATTGTCTGTTTCTTCAACTCTCATACTAACATTTGTTTCTACTTCTTTAAATAATCTATCACGCAAATGACGACTTGTTACATAAGTTCCTTCACGCCCGGCAAACGGACTGTTATTAACACTAAAAACCATAGATAAAGTTGGCTCATCAATCTTAATTGATGGCAATGCTTCTGGATTTTCGCTATCGGCAATAGTGTCACCAATACTAATATTATCAAGACCGATCAAAGCAATAATTTCACCACAAGTAGCTTCTGTGATTTCTACTCTCTTTAGCCCTTGATACTCATATAGTCTACCTATTTTACCTTTTTTATCACCATCTGTGCTTAAAATGCAAACAGGTTGCCCTGTTTTTATTTTACCACGCACAATGCGTCCAATGACAATTCTACCAACATACTCATCATAATCTAGTGTATTGACAAGCATTTGCAGCGGTGCATCACAATCGCAGTCTGGTGCTGGTATATGCTCTAGAATAACTTCAAATAATGGTTGAATGTTATCGCTCTCGTCATCCATTGACAATTTTGCAATACCATTTCTCGCTGAAGCATAAACAACAGGAAAATCAAGTTGTTTATCGTTAGCTTCAAGCTCAATAAACAGCTCTAAAACTTCATCTACAACTTCATCTACCCTTTGGTCTGGTCTATCTATTTTATTTATAACAACTATCGGTTGTAAATTTCTCTCTAATGCGTTGCGCAAAACGTATTTAGTTTGTGGCATAGGACCTTCAAAAGCATCTACCAACAAAACAACACCATCTACCATATTTAAAACACGCTCTACTTCGCCACCAAAATCAGCATGACCAGGTGTATCTAGTATGTTTATTTTAGTATCGCCGTATTGTACAGCTGTATTTTTAGACATAATAGTAATACCACGTTCACGCTCTAAGTCGTTGCTGTCCATAACACAATCGACTACCTGTTCGTTGGCACGAAATACACCACTTTGTTTGAGCATTGCATCAACCAAAGTAGTCTTACCGTGGTCAACATGAGCGATAATTGCAATATTACGTAAATTTCTCTTCATTAAAAATCCCCCTAAAGATATTTAAAAGGATGCTTGAAAGCATCCTTTTTTAAAAACGCATAACGTTTAAATATTTTACAATATTAAAAGTTTTTTGTCAACTAGGCTATAAATCTTCAAAAATGTTGTCAACAAATTTGTCTATCCTACCAATTCGTCGTTTCAAATCACTATATTTTGTTGGCGAAGCAGAAAGCAACTGCTCCATTCGCACTTTATATTCATTATATTTTTTCTCAATAGTGCGTAACTCTTCACGTAATTGAGCGATAGCCGGTGCAGCTTCAAGTTTTTGCGCTTCTTGTATTTGCCAGCCATTTTTATCAATTGTCGCAACATCACCATAACCAGGAACATAGGTTTTAGCACCTATTGTCCTGACAAGTTCACCAGAAAAAGCTGTAGCGGCATCATACTCACCGTGTGTCACAAAAAATCCTTTTGGCGGTTTGTCCATCTTTTTTAGCCAGCTAATAAGTTGTTCTTTGTCTGCATGAGCAGAAAAGTTTGTCATATTAAAAATCTGTGCCTTAACAGATATTGTCTCACCAAACAATCGCACTCTTTTTGTTCCGTCTAAAAGCATTCTACCCATACTGCCACGAGCTTGATAACCAACAAAGACAACAGAACATTCACTGCGCCAAAGATTGTGTTTCAAATGATGAAGTATCCTACCGGCATCTGCCATTCCGCTGGCAGATATGATAATCATAGGACCTGCTGTTTCGTTTAATTGTCTTGATTCTTGTGCGCTTTGCGTAAAGCGCAATTGTGGCAAATCTATCAATTTATTTCTATATTGATGATACATCTCTAACGATTCTTCATCAAATTCTTGTGGGTTTTTAAGGGTAATGTTAGTAGCTTTAGTTGCAAGTGGACTGTCAATTATAATAGGTATTTTAGGAATAAGTCCACTATTGGATAATTTTTGCAAATAATACAATAAAATTTGTGTTCTGCCAACAGCAAACGCCGGAATAATGATGTTGCCACCACGCTCTACAGTTTGGTTGATGATTGAAGCAATTTCCGATTCTACATCAAACTGCCCGTGTATTCTATCACCATAAGTTGACTCTATTATCATATAATCGGCATAATCAATAACATCAGGATCTTTTAATATCGGCTGTTCAGGCTGACCAACATCACCGCTGAAAAACAGTTTTGTTTTGTCGCCATCTTCATCAACGAAAATCTCTGCCATTGATGCACCCATTATATGCCCTGCTACGTTTAGCCTAACACTAATGCTAGGTAGTATTTCGGTCATTTCATGGTATTCTATAAACTGAAAATATTTAAGTGTCTCAAATGCTTGATCAACAGTATAAAGTGGTTTACGTGGTTCTTTACCAGCACGGAGTCTTTTTCTTGTGGCATTTTCAGCATCAGATTCTTGTATATGCGCACTGTCAGGCAAGAGTATACTGCAAAGCTCATATGTTACTTTAGTAGAATAAATAGGTCCTTTAAAACCTTCTACAACCAACTTAGGTAGTAACCCGCAATGGTCTATATGAGCATGTGTTAAAATGACTGCATCAATTTTAGCTGGTTCAAATAAAAAAGGACGCTCATTAAAACTTGTAACAAGCTTAGAGCCTTGAAACATACCACAGTCTACTAAAATACTTTTTCCGTTTGCTTCTAACAAATAACAAGATCCCGTAACTGTCTGTGCTGCACCTAAAAATGTTAGTTTCATAAAAACACCTCTTATTCGCCTAAGATTTTTACCTCTGGTTCTAATTTTACTTTGAACTGCTCATAAACCTTATCTTGTGACAATCTCATTAATTGTAGGACATCTTCACAACTGGCGCCACCGCGATTGACAATAAATCCTGCGTGTTTATCTGATATTTGTGCGTTTCCAATGCAAAAACCTTTTAAGCCAACCCTTTCAATAAGTTCTCCTGCAAAATGCCCTTGTGGTCTTTTAAAAAAACTACCTGCACTAGGTAATTCCAGTGGTTGCTTTGCTTTTCTACGTTTAGCAAAATCTTGCAATTTCGCATCAATTGCTTTTTTATCGCCTTTGCTCAATTGCAAAACAGCGCTTAAAATAATATATCCGCCTTGCTGAAAAATACTTTTACGATAAGAAAAATTCATTTCACTAGCAGTAAATTTTTTTATTTGTCCATCATAATTTATTGCTGTAACGCTTTTTACTATATCTTTAAATTCACCATCATAAGCACCAGCATTCATCACCACTGCCCCACCGATACTACCAGGTATACCTGCAGCAAATTCAAAGCCACAAAGCGATTGTTCTAGTGCTACTTTAGCTACACTAGAGAGCATTGCCCCAGACTGAACAGTTATACAATCATCCTCACAGTCAATATCTGACATGTTTTTGCCAATTTTAATAACAACACCTGTTATTCCATTATCGCAAACAAGTAAATTCGACCCATTGCCTATAACAATAAAAGGTACTTGGTGAATTTTTAAAAGTTGCAAAATCTCTGCAAGCTGTTCTATGTTTTTCGGTTGCACCAAAGCATCGCAAACACCACCAATACGAAAAGAGGTATGATTGCAAAGTGGTTCGTCAAAAAGACAATCTATATCTTCTTGTTTTATAAATAGATATTTAATAAAATCTATATTAAGCATTGCTATCATCACTAACTACTGGTTTTATAGTGTCTGATAAAATTTTATAAATATCTTCCATCATCATATTAAAACGCATGTAAGCTTGTATGTAGTCTCTTCCTTTAGAATTTAAACTAATCACTTCATACAATTTTTGCAACTGCTCTTGTTTGTCTTTATCGACTTCTTTGCCACTCATCACTTCAAATTGCAGCTGAGCTTGCTTTTGCATGAAATCATCAACCATTTTTTTAGCATCGGCATCAGTTTTTAAAACCTCTTTAGCCTCAAAAAGTTTTTTGAACTCGTGGCTTTCTTTTAACTGTTTAGCCAACTGGTTTGCACCATCATAAACATTCATATTAAAAACCTCCCAACAATTTTTGATAATAATTTTGCATAGATAACGCATCTATATCTTGACTGCCTGCAGATTCACAAATAACACGAGGTTTGATTTGCGCCTCCACAACAGCTTGAATAAAAGGTTCAAATGGCGGTCCAAAGTCATCTACAAAGTTCCAATGCCGCTTTTCTCCTGCTTTAGTATATTCAATCTTACTAAAGTGCACATGCAAGCTATTAAGTACATCTGCGCCTAAAGCTTTTTCTATGCTTTCAAATGCGTTTAAATATTCCTCTTTTTGCATAAATTCCCCACCGCTTGCGGCATGTAAATGACCAAAATCAACAGTCGGTGCAAGCATTTTCCTATCCATCTGGCAAAGTTCGAGCACTTCAGCTAAATTACCAATCTGCCCTTTTTTACCCATAGTTTCAGGGAAAAGTTTAACTTTATCTAAGCTCAATTTATAAAGACTGTCTAAAATAAAACTAAGTCCTTTTTGTGTTTTGTAAAGTGCCTCATCACGCGTAAATTTACCTTGTCCCGCAGCATGAAAAATCACTCTGTCTGCTCCAAGATAACTTGCCGCTTCAATAGAAGATGTAAAATAATACAAGTTTTTTTGCATCTGCGACTCATCATCTGTTGCCAGATTAATAAAATATGGTGCGTGCAAACTTACTTTCACATCATACTCTTTAGCTTTGGCAGCTATATTCTCTGCAGTTTCTTGTTTTATCCTAACTCCGCGACCGGCTGAATATTCATAAGCTTTTAAGCCTTTATCACTAAGCCATTTTGGTATATCAACAGAATGTTTTAATCCTTGTGCATAAAACCCCTCTGGATTCCCTGCTGTTCCAAACAATGCCATTGTCATAATAATCCCTCATAACCAATTTGCCTTAGAGCTTCATAAACAACTATCCCTGCCGCATTACCAAGATTTAGTGAACGCGCATCTTGTTTCATTGCTATGCGAAAACATCTGTCAGGATATTTGTCTAAAAGTTCTTTTGGTAAACCGGCTGTCTCTTTCCCAAAGATAAGTAAATCACCTTTAGTAAAAACTGCATCACTGTGATGTTTTGTCGCTTTTGTTGTCAAAAGATGAATGTTGTTTTGTGCATATTTATCTATAACTTCATAAACACTGTCATAATAATTAATATCTAGCAAATGCCAGTAATCAAGCCCAGCCCGTTTTAAAAGTTTATCATCAGTAGAAAAACCAAGCGGTCTTACCAAATGCAAGCTGGCACCACAAGCCGCACATAATCTTGCTATATTTCCTGTATTCCCAGGTATCTGCGGCTCTACGAGTACAATTTTCATAAAAATCCTCTATTTTTTCTTCTCTGCTTTTTTCGATTCTAATTCTTTTGCAATTTCATAACCAATTTTACCATATTTTAAAAATCTATCTTTGAGCTCATCTTGCGATGTTTCTTTAGTAGCCACATTTTGTTTTGGCTCTGTTTGCAGCATTCTAGAATGTATATCCAAAATCCTCTCACCATAAGCTACACCTTGTGCCGCCCAACGACCATTTAAGTCTGTCCATTTTTTACAAACACCAAAAATATCTGGACGCCTTGTAACCATATCATAACGAGGATCGACAATTTTTAGTTTAGGTGGTCTTTTGGTTGCATAAACAAGCAAATGCTGAATATGAGCACGAGCACCGATTTCAACTGTAGCAAAGCTCGCCCCTTTAGCACCACCACCAACACTACCTAGACCACAAAAGTTATTTTGATAAGCTTTAACGTCGCCACCATAGCGGAAAAAACCGGTTTCCAAAAGAGCCTGACAAATAGCTATATCAGCACGTATGCCTTCTATCTCCGCCTCTTTGTAGTATATTCGCACAAGTTCTTCTACTGAAACATTAATTTTCGCCTGTGGGCTATTTTTTTTAATAAAATTAACTGCCTGTTCTTGGCTTGCTAAAGCACTACCCATTATAGTCAAATTCAAATTTTCCTGCTTAACACTTGCTTTATCTGGTCTGTGATTGCCAGATTTAGCTTCAGCAAAAGCTGGATTTACAATTAAAACTAAAAGCCCCACCAATACAATAGTTTTTAACAACAATTCTCCCCCTTGCCTTTATAGCCTAAAATCATAAAAATCAAACTGATAAACAACCCTGGATAAAGCGGTGAATAGAGATCCGGAAAAAAAATCCGCCACAATAAAGCACCAAGTGTTCCACAAAAAACTGCCATTATAGCAAAGTTAGCTTTAAAAAAGCCAGGCTTGAAAATCGCAAAAATAAGCGGTAAAAAGATTCCCGCACTACGCAGACACATAGACAAAATAGTCCAATCTAAAATAAGCGCATCGTGATTTATATAAGTAAAAACTAAAGTAAAAAGGCTGATAACAAAAACCATAATCCTAGTTACTGTAAGTCCATACTTCTTGCTAAACTCTTTAAACAAAGGCGTTACAATATCAATGTTTACAATTGTCGCCATGCCCAGTATAAGACCTGCTGCAGAGCCTAATGCAGCAATAAGCAAGACACCAAAAGCAAAACCTGATAACCACGGTGGAAAATAATAATTGATAAACAGCGGTAACGCGTTTATTGGCATAATGTCAGGATGTTGCATTTTCATAAAAAGACCTATCCAAATAGCGGGCAGAGCGGCAAAAGCCGTAAAAAATGCCGATAAAAACATCCCACGCTTGGCCGTTTTCTCATCTTTAGCACCACAAAATCCCTGAATATAAGTTTGAGTACACATAACGCCAATAATTGTTGAAATGCCTGCCGCAATATCCACAACAAAAGAGTTTGGAAACAAACTAAACCAAGGAAATGCCGGGTAATTGGCAATGACACTAGTAATAGGTACAACCTTAACAGTTGCTAAAAATGCAAGTACTAATACAACGTATAAAGATAATGTTTTAAAAATCCCCATCAAGCCTGTTGCCCAAGCACCACCAAAAAACACATACATTATAATTAAAAACAAACTAATATATAAGCCTGTCAACAAATCAACTGAAAAACAAGTAGCTATCATTGGTATAAGCACTAAACAACTTGCAGCAACACTAAAAAACAAACCCAAAACAGAAGAAATACTACTGGCAACGCCGATTTTAGATGAATAAGCTTTTATCAAAAATTGCGAAACAGTAGCAGCCGTACTCTTAGTAAATGGCGATATATAAGTAAACGCCATAATAAAAAAGCCAATTCCGCAACCTAAGCAAAACCACCAAGCACTAAGCCCTTTTATAAAAGCCATCTGAGCTGTACCAATTGTCGCAGAAGCACCAACAGCTGTTCCGACAACACTGCCCATGACCATAAAAGCGCCTGAAGACTTGCCTGCCAATACAAAATCATCAGCATTTTTAACTTGTCTTGTTGCATAAAAACCCAAAAAAACTATAATTAAAATTACAAAAGAAAAGCCAAGCCAATAGTCTAAAGATACTATTTGCATAACAACACCCCAAAAAACTTTTTCTTTCTGTTTTTATTATACCATTAACTAACTTAATTTACAAAATAATTGCCAAAAACTTATATTAAATTGTATAATGTAGCAAATACCTTAAAGGAGGATTTACTATGAATAATTTAAAATTTTATGGACATTCATGCTTTTCTTTAACAGACGGCAAAACAACATTACTATTTGACCCATTTTTGACAGACAATCCATTTAAAATTGCTACGCCGGATCAAGTAAATGCAGATTATATTTTAGTTTCACACGGTCATGCTGATCATCTTGGCGACACCGTAGCAATTGCAAAACGTTGCAATACCACAATCATCTCCACAGCTGAAGTATGTCGCCACCTAGAAGAACAAGGTTGTAAAACAGCTCCCATGCACATTGGCGGTAAAATAAATTTCCCATTTGGCACAGTACGCATAACTCTAGCATTCCACGGTTCAGGCATACCAGGCGGTCATGCTTGTGGATTTGTTGTAGATTTTAATGGTCAAAGAGTTTACTTTGCTGGCGATACAGGTCTATTTTTAGATATGAAATTAATTGGCGAATTAGAAGCAATTGACTATGCACTACTGCCAATAGGCAACAACTACACTATGGGTGTTGAAGATGCAGCTATTGCAACAGAATTTTTAAAACCAAAAAATGTAGTGCCAATGCATTATAATACTTGGCCACCAATTGCCCAAGACCCTCATGAATTTGAAAAATTGGTAAATGAAAAAACAAAAACAAATGTTATTATACTAGAACCTGGTGCTACACTACCACTATAAAAAAGATAAAATACCCCTTCATATGAAGGGGTATTTTTATTTTAAACAAAAATAATTATAGCCACAAAATTCACAGTTTTCTGGATTAACTAAAAAATCTCGTTCTTCTTTTTTGGCTTTTATCTGCTCACATAAATCAACTATTTTTACTGTAAACTCCGCTTTTTTATTATGATAATCAAAGCTAATCTCTTTATTTAAGCGAACAAAATGTAGTGCTATACTATTTATCCTTTTATCTTTATATAATTTTTCCGCCGCCAAAGCATAGATAAATAACTGATATTCATAGCCTGTTAAATTGCTTATTTGCCTGTCTGTTTTAAAATCTACAATATTGATATCATCACCAACTACTTGAACGCAATCAATGCTACCTACAAAGCTATTGCCATCTATTAGTGGCAAATTAAAACTTTTCTCATAAAAACAATTACCTATTTTAAGCCCTCTAAACAAATCCCCATTTATATATTTGATGAACCATTGTTTAATCTCCAAAAGTTCTTCTTTGTTTATATCGCTATATTTTTCTACGGATAAAGCAAAAGCTTTATCAAAACCGAAACCTGTTAGATTTGTCAATACATTATGCACAAACAAACCGACAATATATCCTGGTACTGATGTTGTAGTAACGTCAAAAAATTCCGCTATATTTAAAATGTATTTATAATAAAATAATCTTGGGCAGTGAAGATAATCACGCAAACTGGTGGCAGAAAAATCAATATGTTCTCTGACAGAAAATTCACTATTTACTAGGCTCAAAACATCATCCAAGCAAATACCTTGTTTTAACTGCTTTATATAATTGCTACTCAATTCTTCTTTGTCCACCTTAACTATAGCTATCTTACTGTTTTTTCCTACCCAAAAATCATCTTGTTCGTCA
The DNA here is from genome assembly GCA_964551985.1 of uncultured Acidaminococcales bacterium. Taxonomy (GTDB): domain Bacteria; phylum Bacillota; class Negativicutes; order Acidaminococcales; family JAISLQ01; genus CAZKFG01. The sequence goes on along the minus strand of CAZKFG010000012.1, from coordinate 6,201 downwards.
AAACTAGATTGTAGCCAACTCCACCAACTATCACCAGCTATTTTTTCTCTATCACCTCTAGTAAAAATGATTTTTTCTTCAGCCCTTGTCATCGCAACATAAAAAAGCCTCTGCATTTCCTTGATATTTTCCTGTTTTTCAAGCTGTTTTAAATTGCTCAAAAATAAGCTATTCATAAGCCTACCATAATTGTCTTTGGGTCTTAACGCCAACCCTTGCTCGTTATTGTAGACAATATTACTTTTATCACTAAAAAAACCAGCCGCACAATCAGGTAATGCAACAATTTTAAATTGTAAGCCTTTAGATTTGTGTACTGTCAAAATTTTCAAAGCATTGCTATCTTGATTTTGTATCTGTTCAAGTCCTTGCCTTGAATCTATACTAATTAATTCGTCAACATAGTTTAAAAACTCTGTAAGTGTTCCACCTTGTTCTTGTTCAAATGTAAAAACTAAATCTATTAACTTTTCTAAATTAGCATAGCGCTGCTCAAAGTCAGGATAACTACTACATAACTGGCTTATTTTCAAGGTTTCAAATAATATTCGTAGCAATGCGCCAAATGACAAAATATCAGCCTGATGCAAAAAATATTCTATTCTCGTTTTGGCTAAGGAAAACAGATCTGCTTGGCTTTTTTCCAGTAACTCTTGGTCAAATAAACACATTTTATCCCAAAAACACTCAGAGTCGCCCGCCAAAGCAATAAAGGTCAAACTATTATCATTTAGCCCAAATAACGGTGAACGCAATGCTCCAATTAAGCAGCTGTCTTTTAATTTATTGTCTAAAAAACGCAACAAATTGAGCACATCTATAATCTCTTGTGCTTGATAAAAGCCCTGTCCATCTAAAATACAAAAATCAATACCGTACGCTTTTAGTGAATTGCAATAGTCATTTAATCTTGTTTTTGTTCTAAAAAGAATTGCCATATCCTTATATTGATACCCTTGACTATGCAATTTTTTGAACCTTTGTGCTAATAAATCGGCATCAGTTGTATTTTCATCTTCTTGCAATATTTCTGCATCAACAGAAGTAGTAAAATTGCTTTTACCACAAATCAGCTTATTATAACTGCGCCCGAGCAAATTAGTAAAAACATCATTGCAAACATTTATAATACCACTTGTTGAACGAAAGTTTTGCAAAAGTTCTATTTGTTCTCCTGCCGTTTTTTCAATATCTTCGCGTACAGCAGCAAAAACGCTTACATCCGCGCCACGAAAACGATAAATTGACTGATTATCATCGCCCACGATAAACAGTTTTTTGCCATGCAAAGTTTTCTCTTGTCCACCCGCTAAATAATAAAGAATGCTTTTTTGCAAATTATTAGTGTCTTGAAACTCATCAACCATAATATGGTCATAATCCTTATTTAGCTGTTTGACCAACAAAGGATTTGTGCTCAAAAGTTTATAAGTTAAATTTTCAAAATCAGAAAAGTCCAAAAGTCCATTTTTATTTTTAAAATCAGCATACTGTTCAACTACTTTTTTTATCACCTTTGCCCAGCAAACAGCAATCTTCATAGCCAAAAAATCACCTGTGCAAGCTATAAGCTGTTGCAAGCTTTCTTTGACATCTAAAACAAGCTGTTTATCAGCACTTTGTGCCTTTAGCGGTTTGATAACATCTTGCAGAAAATCAAGCTTTGTCAAATCCTCTGGTAAATCTTTTACTGCCGCCAATATATGCTCTTTTTGTGATGATAAAATTTCAATATTTTCTTTGTGTGCACTTTTTTTAAGATTTTCTTTGTTTGCAATTAATAAGTTCAAACTCTCTAAAAATGCTACTTTAAACTGTGGAAGTTTTTCGGCATAATTTTTGTGTCCACTTGTTAAAAAATCTTCAAAGTCGTCTCTTTGCACATCATCTAGTGAAAAAGACGGCACTAATTGCTTTAAATTAATACATAAATCGCTATAGCCATAACTATCAAGCAGTGTAAGTATTGATAAATCCTTTTGCTCAACAAGTCCTTTTACACACTTTTGCACGCATTTTTGTAAAAGCAAACTTGCATCACTTTCATCAACAACAGAAAAGTTAGGATTTATACCTACTTGCAAAGGATATTGACTTATAATATTTATGCACAAACCGTGAATTGTGCCAATATAGCATTTAGACAGATCCGCTTTTGCTTTTTGCCAAAATCCTGCATCTAATGATGTATCAGCTATTTTAGCATTTATTTGTTTAACTATCCGCTCGCGCATTTCGCTTGCTGCCTTGTTCGTAAAGGTTATCGCCAAAATTTTTGCACAATCTGTACCACTAGAGAGCAAATGCAAAAAACGCTCTACTAAAACCATTGTTTTACCAGAGCCGGCACCGGCAATAACCGAGGTATTTTGTTTTATGCTCTCTATCGCTCGCTGTTGCTCAGGTGTTTTACTCATCTTGTAAATTATCCTCATCACCGCATAAAGTTTTGTCATAACGGCAAATGCCTTGCCCAATGCAATAGCTAGGGCACTTTCCATCTGCCGGTTTTGCTTGATAACAACCAGATAGTATACCTGTTATCAAACTTGATATATTATCTGTAAAAAACTTTTTCCAATAAGAAAAATCCCTCTGGCCTTTAGATGATTTTCCAATAAAATCAATTTTATCATACGCTTTGTCAAGCCAAAAACCACCATCACGACTAGCTAATTCTACAGAAAAATAATTACCGCCAATACAACTGCCCATAAATCTATCTACCGCCAAAAAGTATATAGGTATCTGCAAGTCTAAACCTGTAGTTATAGCCTTTTTTACAGGCATGTTTTTGCTCTTGTAATCTGTTACAAAACAGTTTTCGCCATCACTATCTATACGGTCGATTCGTCCACGTACAGAAATATCACCAAAAGAAGTCTCAAAGGTAAAATCCTTATCATAACCAAATGACCATTCCAAAGCACTTGGAACAAAGCCTTTAGACTGTTTTTTTTGATAATCATATTCTGCCTCTAACCATTTTTCCAAATAAAAAATAATTTTATCAAACTCATAATCAGTTAAGTAATTTTTATTAAAATCAACTTTGTTTTGATAGTTGTCTTTTAAAGTGGAAAAAACATCACATAAATTCTCTTTTAACTGTTCAAAAGACAAATTGCCAAAGCCTTTATCAACATATTTTTGCAAAAAAATGCGTAAACATTCATGGTAAAAGCTACCTTTGATGTCTCGTGGAATATCTTCTTTTGCCATTGACCAGCTATCAATTCGCAAAACACTTTCCAATAAAAATTTAAACTTACAAAAAGCATAGCTTTCCAACTGACTTGGTGAAAAACCTTTGACAAATATACTACCAATTTTGCTTTGTAAATTAGATAAATCACCTGCATAAACATCTTGTCTTTTAGGCAAATCACAAAAAGCACGCTCAAAAAAATCTTCCTTTAAATAACTTCTTAAAAACATCTCGTCACTATAACCATTACCCAAAAGCCAGCTTGCCAAAACTTCTTTGTTGTGCAAATCATTGACTTTTGGCACAACTTCAAAAGGTAAACGTTTTTGAATTGTAGGATTTATAAATAATTCTTTCACATCTTCAAAAAATGGCGACAAAACTTCACCATCAGAGATGTTTGCAGACAAATAAAGTTGTTTTTCACACATTGCAAGTGCTTGATAAAAAAACAACTGTTCTAACTGTCTATCTAAATTGACATTCTTCAGCAAACCTAAACTGCATAAATGTGCCTGCTCCTCTTGGCTATACAACCAGCTTGATTTTGATTTTTGTGGAAATTCACCATCTTTTAAACTTAAAATATATACATAATCAAAATTTAAACAAGATAATTGATTAGCTGCTAAGACTTTGACCGCAGCAAAATCAGCCTTTGTCAGCAAAACATGTGTGTTTTTAAAATAACTAGTCAAGAGCGATTGATATTGGCTTATTGTTAAAAGTGTATCCTCTTCTTGTGTAAACTTATAATCTTGAGTAATTTTCTCTAAACACTGCAAAATTTCTTTATGGCAAGCAGCCAAAAGCTTTAATTGTTCAATATCTATAAATGATTTTTTATACTTATCACCAATCTTTTGCACTATATCAAATTCATGCAAAAAATTTTTTATTGCTCTTTCAAACTCTCCTACCGTGGTTTTCTTAGGAAAAGAAAAAAACAAATTTTTAAGGCTTGCAAAAAAAGACAAGTGTTCTTTGTCATCGTAAAAAGCTTTATTTAAAGCAGAAAATGCCTGCTCTGTGTTATAAAAAATTGCTTTTTCTAAAGCTTTTTTTATCTTTGCAAGATTGATTTGCTCATCAAATAAAAAGCAAGAAAACATTTTGCTAAAACCACTGCGAGTATCAAAATCAAGCATTAAAAATCCGTCAATAAATCTTGCCAAAGACTGCAAGGACAACCTGCTAACATCAGGCAAACAGACGGGTATTCCAGATATTACAAATTCACGCCTTAGTGCAGGATAGTAAGATAGACTACGAATTACAATAGCTATATTATCAAGCTTTACACCATTTTTCAGATGTTTTTTTATACTTTGAGCAACATCTTGCACCTCTTGTCGACGAAAAGCATGTACTTTAAAACTTATAGCATCTGTTTGTTGCAAAAAATTGCGTCTTGGCTCAAAGGCTGCTCTACTGACTAATGAAACAAGATTGTCTTTTATTTCATCGGTCAAAAAAACAGCATCAAATCTGAGTCCTAAAAGTTCCTGATATGTAGATTTAGTCGCTGCAAAAGCGCTACTATCGCCTTTAGAATAATCTATTGCTATATCAATTTTACAAAAAGCACTCAATTGTGTTACAAAATCAAGTTCCAATTGACTAAAAACATTATATGTGCAAATATAAATTTTTTTAAATTCTATCTTAATTTTTTCTTCTTGCAAAAGCCGGATTGCTGCTTTAAGTAAAGAGTTGTAGTCATAGAATTTTTTTTCTTCCAAAATTTTATTATAAGTTATGTACATAATAAGCAGCTCTTTGTCTTGACTACGTAAATCTTCAGTAGTTGAAAACTCAGATACTGCCTGATAAAAATCTTGTGGTTTAACATCTTGCGCCTTAAGTTCTTGAAAAAAAGTTAAAATGTCTTTGGCTAAGCTGTCAAAATTGTTTATCTTGGCGAAAAAAGTCAATTTTTCTGCATCTTGTAGGTTTTTAAGCAAACTAACAATAAGTAACTGCTGAACGGTTTCATCTATTATGGTTACTTGCTTTAAAGCCTTTGCCAAAATGTTTTTCGCTAAAGCAGCGAAATCACCGCAGGAAGTGGCTATATCTTTAATTTTATCTTGTGCAAACACATTTTGCATGACAAAAAAAGCATCATTATAACTATAATCATGCTTGCAAAAATCAGGTAAATACTGCTGTTTTAAAATATCTACTTTATCTGTACAATATAAAGTTTTTTGCATTTTAGTCCTCTGTAGTTCAAGTTGTCTTCTCATAAAATGGGCAAATATCGAACAAAAAGCATCCGTTGCATAGCGGTCTTTGCGCCTTGCAAACGAGCCTACCATGCCAAATAAGCCAATGATGTGCCGCTGACCAGTCTTTTTTCGGTATAACTTTCATAAGTTCTTGTTCTGTTTTTTCAACATCTATACCTAGAGCAAGTCCAAGTCTCTTTGATGTGCGAAAAACATGTGTATCAACAGCAATAGCAGGTTTGCCAAAACCCTGTGATAAAACAACGTTAGCGGTTTTTCTACCAACACCAGGCAATTTTATCAAATCATCTAAATTGTTTGGTACCTCGCCATTATATTCATCAACAAGTATTTGGCATGTTTTTTTGATATTTTTAGCTTTTGTGCGAAACAAGCCACAATCGTGTATTAGTTCTTCTAGTTGTTCTTCTGACAATTTGCAAAAATGCTCTGCTGTAGGACACTTAGCAAACAGTCTTTTTGTTACGACATTTACTCTTTTATCTGTACATTGGGCTGATAAAATAACTGCTATTAAAAGTTCAAAGCAGTTATTATAATCAAGTCCACTTTTAACGTCTTTATAATGCTCGCCAAGACGTTTTAAAATGAGCTTTTCTTTTTTCATCAATTTGTAAGGCTCCTTACAGGTGCTGGAATTCTACCACCACGAGAGATAAATTTATCTGCCTTAAATGTGTTTATCGGCATAATCGGGCAATGACCCAAAAGCCCACCAAATTCAACATTATCACCAGCTTT
>CAZKFG010000011.1:0-42129 GCA_964551985.1 uncultured Acidaminococcales bacterium | reverse complement strand
GACACACAATAGAATTGACACACACCTTGGGTTTTTGTGCCAAGCAGTGTTGACGTCGCCAATGATTCAAATTCAAGGCTATCTTCAAGAGTGGAGCTGTAATTATTTATTGCTTTTTTAGTCATCTCCATTGCAAGCGGCGCTGACTTAGACAAAGCACTAGCAAACTCCATAACCTGCTCAAAAAGAGTGTCTTGATCTAAAACGTGATTTACTAAATTTAACCTTAAACACTCATTAGCAGACAATGGTTCTGCTGTAAACATAATCTCTTTAGCTTTTGGAAGTCCTACAATTTTAGCTAAGTGGTAAAAGCCACCACAATCAGGAGATAAACCTACTTTAGCAAAACTTTGAATAAAGTTTGCTTTATCTGAAGCAAATATTAAATCACAAGAAAAAGCTAAATTACAACCAGCACCAGCCGCAACACCATTTACCATTGCAATCACAGGCTTTGGCATATGATAGATTTTTTTGACAATTGTGCCTACTTCTTTTATAAACAATCTACGTTCATTTGCAGTGGTTAAAGAGTTTAAAAAATCAAGATCTCCTCCAGCACAAAATGCACGACCCTCACCAGTAACAACAACAACTCGCACCTTAGAATCTTTATTTGCTTTATCTAAAGCTTGATTAAACGCCGATACAAGTTCACCACTAAAAGCATTTAGTTGCTTAGGTCTGTTTAGCGTAATTAAAGCTACATTTTCTTTAACTTGATAAATAATTGTTTCAGACATAAATGACTCCCCCTTATATTATAAGCTATAGTTTGGAGCTTCTTTTGTTATAACAATATCGTGAGGATGGCTTTCTTTCAATCCAGCGCCAGTCATACGAATAAATGTAGTTTTCGTTATCATTTCTTCGATGTTATGCACTCCACAATAACCCATACCAGCACGCAATCCACCAACAAGTTGGAATAATGTGTCCATAACATAACCTTTATAAGGAACTCTGCCTTCTATACCTTCAGGAACTAGTTTATTGGCGTCTTCTTGGAAGTAACGGTCTTTACTACCTTTTTCCATAGCAGATAATGAACCCATACCACGATAAACTTTATAAGATCTACCTTGATAAATAACCTTCTCACCAGGACTTTCTTCTGTCCCAGCTAAAATGCCGCCTATCATAACAACATTTGCACCAGCAGCAATAGCTTTAGCAATATCTCCAGAGTATTTTATACCGCCATCGGCAATAATTGGTACGCCTTTTTTACGAGCAATTTGTGCACAATCATAAACGGCTGTTATTTGTGGCACACCGATACCTGCTATAACCCTAGTTGTACAAATAGAACCAGGTCCAATACCTATTTTCAGCGCATCTGCTCCAGCTTCAATCAACGCTTTTGCTGCTTCACCTGTAGCAATGTTGCCTGCAATCAAATCAACATGTGGATATGCTTTTTTAATCTTTTTAACAGTATCTATAACACCTTGAGAATGCCCGTGTGCTGTATCTACAACAACAGCATCTACTTTAGCGGCAACAATAGCATCCATTCTATCTATTAAATCGCCACTCACGCCAACAGCTGCAGCAACAAGTAAACGACCGTTAAGGTCTTTAGCAGAATTTGGATATTTTTGCGCTTTTTCAATATCTTTAATGGTTATTAAACCCTTTAAATTACCTTTTGCATCAACTAAAGGTAATTTTTCGATACGATGCTCTCTGAGTATTTCTTTAGCCTCTAAAAGTGATGTGCCAACAGGTGCCACGATTAGTTTTTCTTTAGTCATACTCTCTTTTATTTTACGATCGAGATTTGTTTCAAATCTCAAATCGCGGTTTGTTAAAATGCCAACAAGTTTTCCTTTTTCAGTAATGGGAACTCCTGAAATATGATAGCGCTCCATTAGAGCTGTAGCATCATATAGTTTATCATCAGGTGATAAATATATTGGGTCAACTATAACACCGTGTTCTGATCTTTTCACTTTGTCAATCTCATTTGCTTGATCAGCAACTGGCATATTTTTGTGAATTACCCCCATGCCACCTTCTCTTGCCATAGCGATAGCCATACGACACTCTGTCACAGTATCCATTCCCGCACTTATAATTGGTATATTAATGTTAATATTTCTAGTTATTTTAGTTGTTACATCTACTTGATGTGGCAGAATATCCGAATGCCCAGGAACAAGCAAGACGTCATCAAAGGTTAAACCTTCTTTAATAAATTTGTCGTCCCTCATTTAAAGTCTCCTTTTTTACTTTTATTTATCTGTATATGATAACATACCGATAGCTCAACGTCTAGTATAATCTGTTATTTGTTTTATAATTTTTTAATAAAAGCAAAAAAATTATATTATTTTTTATTTCTTTGTAGCTATTAATTAATTTATAATATATAATTAAAACATATATATTGTAATAATGCTATATTTAACTTATATTGTTGAGAAAGGACTGGCTAGTATGGCAAAGGAAGAAAAAGCGGGAATATTATTAGAAAGCGGTACCAATGAGTTTGAAATTGTAGAATTTAGCGTTGGCAAAGTAACTTATGGTATAAATGTTGCTAAAGTACGCGAGGTAATAAATCTTTTACCTGTAACAAAAATGCCAAGTGCGCATCCATATATTGATGGCGTATTTACACTACGTGGCAAAGTCATTCCATTGGTAAATTTGTCTACTTGTCTAAATGCTGATGACTCTGAGCCAAAAAGAATTATTGTTGCTGAACTTAACAATTATCAAGCAGGCTTTCTGGTTGATGAAGTATCTAGAATACATCGTATATCTTGGGAAAAAATGGAACCTACTCCAGAAATTGCTAATTCTCACCTCGTTGTCGGTGTTATAAAAATGGAAAATAAAATGGTTGTTTTACTTGATTTTGAAAGAATACTAGCTGACATTAATCCAGAAATAAACAAAAACTTCACAGATTTTAAAACAGTAACAGAAGAAGCTTTATTAAAACAACGTGGCCAAAAAACTATTTTAGTTGCTGAAGATTCGCATCTGCTTAGAGAACTTGTTATAGACAACTTACATAAGGCAGGATATGTCAATACAATTGCTATGCCCAATGGCAAACTTGCTTGGAACACATTAGAAAAAATTCGTGACGAACACGAAGACATCACAGAAGCTATAAATCTTGTAATAACAGATATTGAAATGCCGCAAATGGACGGACACAGACTTTTAAAACTAATTCGTTCAGACAAAAAATTATCAGAATTACCTGTTATCATTTTTTCATCATTAATTAACGAGGAAAACCGCATTAAAGGTCAAACATTAGGTGCCAACGCTCAAGTATCTAAACCTGAAATAGACAATCTCGTTCACTTAATTGATACAAATTTAAAATAACTTTTATAAATCATTATATAAAAAAATCAGATACTAGAAGTATCTGATTTTTTTATTTTTTAAAATTTATATCTATACAAACAATTTCAGCACTTGTACCTACTCTTACAGGCGGTCCCCACGTACCTACACCACTTGTAACTATACCTTGTAAACTATTGATTTTTTTATAACCATAAGCTAAACTATACATATTTTGGACAATATAATTATTAGGATATATCTGCCCTAAGTGAGTGTGTCCTGCAAACAATAAATCAACATTCATATTTGCTACTTCTTCTATATAACGTGGTTGATGCGTGATAAAAATAAGTGGCAGGTTATCATTTCTTTTTGCAAACGAAAAAATAGCATCCAAAGATTTATTTTTAGTATAATCATCCTTACCAAACAACAAAACATCATTAGGTAATTTTACTCCTTTTTCTATAAGGACATTTATGCCATTTTGCTTAAAATAATCTATTGCCTTTTGCTCTTGACCTCCAATATATTCGTGGTTTCCCATTACGGCATAAATACCATAAAGGCTTTTTATGTTTTTGATAGCCCGCAACGAGTCCTTACGAGTAACAGAATTAAAATCACTATCTATTATATCACCTGCAATTATAACTAATTGTGGCTTTAGTTGATTTATTTTTTCAACAACATCTTGTACTGACTTTTCATCATATACTTTGCCAAGATGCAAATCGGATAAAAATACTATGCGCATATTTTCTGTTTTGGCTTTTTTACCAATAGTAATAGAATAGTTTTTAACATTAATATCTCTAGAGTTTATGCCCCCATAAACAACTATAGTAAGCACAAATAAGCCAATAAGTAAAGCTATCTTTTTACTCGATATATCAAAAGGCTTTATTTTACTTACAATGTCACAAAACAAAGTTATAAAAAAAGCGTAATAAACAGATGCTACCCAGTATGTGCCAATAAGATAGAGTATATCAGTAAAATCATTAGGTAAAAAAGTACTATCATTTCTAAATACCATAATAGATACAGCGAAAAAAAACCAAACACAAGCCAATGGTATTTTGGCAACAGAAAAAACACGAGTAAATCTATAATATAAATACAAATTTGCTGTACTATAAAACAATATAAAAGCAATTACAAACATTTATTCTCCCTTTAGCCAACTTTTCAATGCTATTGTCGCATATTCAGCTATTTTATTATTTCCTTGTATGCTAAAATGTACACCATCATCCAAATAATTTATACTATTTTCCTTTTCAACAAGAGCATTTTGAAAATCAATAATTAGTGTTTGGCTATCTATAACTTTTTTAAGCTCTTCTCTAAGAGTTAAAAATTTTTGCTCAAAATACTTATCTGCTGGAATTAACGGCAGTACAATGCCAAACTGTAAATTTGTTTGCAAAACCTGTCTTTGCATAAGATTAATATCTTTTACAATATTTTCTGTTTGCCTATTATCCATAATAATGTCATTAGCACCACCAAAAATAATTATATGTGTTATACTATTATTTTTCAATAAATATGGCAATCTTTTTTTCATATCACTTGTCGTCTCACCACAAACTCCTTCATTCAAGGTATTTATAGCAAGATTTTCGCCCAATGTTTGTAACCAAGATACATATGGTCCAAAAGGAAAACCGTAAGTCAAAGAGTCTCCTAAAACAGCTAATAGCATTTTAAATCTCCTTTTCAAAAAAAATTACAAAAAACACTTGCCAAAGCAAAAAAAATGTGTTAAAGTGTCTACAAGTTAATATTTGCGATGATAAAGCAAAGTATCTAAAAAGTTTTTCAAGAGAGTCAGTGGTTGGTGTAAACTGATAAAAACAATTTAGAAAAAGCCACTTTTGAGCAGCATATGATGAATATGCCGTTACCTGCGTTAAAGGTTTTGAGTGTTGCTTTTTGCAAAACACAGGTGGTACCGCGGTTACATCCGTCCTGATTATCAGGATGGATTTTTTATTTTCAAAATTTTTTTATGAGGTGTTAATATGAATAACAGCATTAACTGGGAAAACAAAATCGCTCCTTGCGTTGGACAATTACCAGATTCTGGTCTAGGACGGTTTTTGGATATTATGGCGACAAATAAAAATATTGTCTCTCTGAGCGTTGGCGAACCTGATTTTACCACTCCTCTATCCGTAAGAAAAACTTGTATAAAATCCATTGAAGAAGGACTAACATCATATACATCAAGTTATGGACTACTTGCATTGCGCAAAGGTATATGTCAAGCTACAGAAAAAAAATATGGCGTTTCATACAACCCAGAATCAGAGATTGTTATAACTGTCGGTGTCAGCGAAGCATTAGACCTTGCTATGAGAATACTTTTAGCACCTGGTGATGAAGTGCTTTTACCTGAGCCTTGTTATGTTGCCAACAAAGCTTGCATAATCCTTGCCGGCGGCACTGCTGTACCTGTTCCTACAAAAGCAGATGATGGTTTTGCAATAAATATTGAAGAACTGGAAAAACGCCTTACAAAAAAAACTAAAGCAATACTTATAAGTTATCCTACAAACCCAACCGGTTCTACTTTAAACCGTGATCAACTATTGAAAATAGCTGATTTTGCCCAAAAACATAATCTTGTTGTCATATCTGATGAACTTTATGCCGATCTTACATATGTTGGTGAACATACATGCTTTTCTTCTTTACCAGGAATGAAAGACAGAACAATACTTTTAGGTGGATTTTCCAAAACATATGCTATGACAGGTTTTAGAATTGGTTATGTTATGGCACCAAAAGAAGTAATTAGCGCCATGATTGCAATTCATCAATACACTATGCTCTGCGCTCCAGCACCTGCTCAATATGCAGCATTAGAAGCTTTAGAAAGCGCCAAAAACGATTATGAATATATGTTTGACACCTACAATAAAAGACGTAAGATAATGATAGATGGCTTTAAGAAAATAGGCTTAAAAACCTTTGAACCGCAAGGTGCCTTTTACATCTTCCCTGACATCACAATAACAGGACTAAAAAGTGCTGATTTTTGCGAAAGACTACTTCAAGAGCAAAATGTTGCAGTAATTACAGGACATGCTTTTGGTGAAAGCGGTGAAGGTTTTGTTCGTTGTTCTTATTCCACCTCGAACGAAAATCTCTTTATAGCATTAGAGAGAATTGATAAATTTATAAATACCGAAAATAATAAAGCGTATGCTTGCAAATAAAGTTTGGCGTAAAGCCAAACTTTATTTTTTCTTACGCCATAAAATAAAAGCATATACAATTATTATCAAAACAACGCTAATTGCTAATCTATCCATATTTTGCTTATAGTTTACAATATCGTGTCCCAATACAACCTCTATAGCCGTAGAGGGAAACTTACCTACAAAAGTAGCGATTACATAATCGCGTATACTTATTTTACTAACTGCTCCAAGTGCTGTAAGTATTCCTGACGGAAAATAAGGTAAGGCCCTAGCTAATGTCATTGCAACTAAGCCTTTTTCACCGCTTAGCTCATCTAAGTCTTTTAATCTTTGACTTTTTTGTATTACGAGCATTGCTGTATCACGAAGCAAAAACCTCATAATAAAAAAACTTATTATAACGCCAACACTCTCTGCTGTCCAAGAAACCAATATGCCAATTGGTATGCCAAACAAAAGACCGTTAGCTGTAGATAAAAATATTGACGGCAAAAAACCCAAACTATTTACTAAAACATCAAGCCAAAAGCTAACAAAAATAGCCCATATACCAAAAGAACGAAGGTAATCCATTGTTCCTTCAATATCACCGCTGGCAGACAAATCCCATATTTTTTCTAAAAAATTAGGATGCAAATATTCAATTAAGGCAACCATTGCAACAAGCAATACAAAAGCAACTATTTTTATATATCTTTCAGCATATTTATTATTTATCAAAACATTACACCTCATTTTTAAAATTAAGAAGAAAAAATTGCACAAAAACTATCATCATAATTAAGTTTTATATGTTCTTTTATATCTTCAAAAGCTAGTTTATCTTCTATTGTTTGTTTGGCATATTCTCTTGCTAACATAAGCAAATCAATATCAGAGAAAATATTTGCCAATTTCAAATCAGGAAGCCCGTGTTGCCTTGTTCCAAACAAAGCCCCTGCCCCACGCAATTTTAAATCCTCTTGCGCTAAAACAAAACCATCGCTGTGCTCAACCATAAGATTTAGTCTTTCAATATTTTGCACATTATCATTAGAAGCTATAAGTGCACAATAAGACTGATGTTCACCACGTCCTATACGACCTCTTAATTGATGTAGTTGCGCCAATCCAAAGCGTTCTGCACCCTCTACTATCATTAAAGAAGCGTTAGGTACATTTATACCAACCTCAATTACAGTAGTACTTATAAGAACTTTGACCTTCCCCTCAATAAACTCTTGCATTATTTTATCTTTTTCACTGCTTTTCATTTTACCATGCAAAAGCCTTGTAGGTATATCTTTTAAAACTGTATTTGTAAGTTGAGTAAATAAATCTGTTGCTGATAGTACATTAACCTTTTCAGATTCGTCAATTAAAGGGCAAACAACATATGCTTGCCTACCTAATTGTACCTGCCTAACAAGACCTTTGTAAACATCCATGCGTTTTTTTTCATTATAGCAAAGAGTTATTATAGGTTTTCTGCCAGGTGGCAACTTTTTAATAACAGATACATCCAGATCACCATAAACAGTAAGAGCCATTGTTCTTGGGATTGGTGTTGCTGTCATAACAAGCGTGTCTGGCATATCTTTACTTTTATCTGTCAAATTAGCACGCTGTTTTACACCAAAACGATGTTGTTCGTCTGTTACAACAAGCGACAAATCTCTAAATTCAACATCTTGCTGTATAAGAGCATGTGTGCCAATTAATATATCTATTTTACCTAATTTTAAATCTGTTAGAATTTTTTCACGCTCTTTTTTCGTAGTACTACCTGTAAGCAAAGAAATGTTTATTGACAAGTCCTGCAAAAGATTAGTTAAAGTGTCAAAGTGCTGCATAGCTAAAATTTCCGTTGGTGCCATAAATGCTCCTTGAAAACCATTTTCCACCGCTTTAACAAGTGCTAATACAGCAATTATTGTTTTTCCTGAACCTACATCACCTTGTAGTAATCTATGCATTGGCTGAATGTCCTGCATATCATTTTCTATCTCTTGCCAGACTTTTTCCTGTTCATCTGTTAATTTAAAAGGTAAGATTGACAATAGTTTTTTTATCTTATTTGCACTTGGCAAATGGTTATAACCACGTTTTTGTGTTTTTATTTTGTTTTTGTAATATACAAGGCCACATTGCATAATATATAATTCTTCAAAAGCAAGTCTTCTTTTAGCTGCTTTTAACATTGCCAAACTCTCTGGATAATGAATATTTTTTATTGCTTGAAGACGGTTTAAAAATTTTTCTTTTTGCAAAATTTTTGTTGGAATAAATTCTTTAACTATTGCCTCATCTAAAAGTTCCGTAACTTGCTTTATTAAATTTCTCATAAAAGTCTGTGTAATAGTTCCTGTAAGTGCATATGTAGGTAAAAGATAATTTATCTTTTCGGCTTCATCTTCTATAATTTCGATTGTAGGTTCTGTAACAAGTTTTGCTGCGGAAAATTTACCCTGTTGAATTTTGCCAAAAACCAAAACTTGCGTTCCTATAGGGAACTTTTTTATGTTAAATACTTGTTTGCCAAACAAATATATATCGGCATAACCAGTAGAATCTTTCACTCTGAGCAGACCATAGCTTGTATGTCTATATGATTTTTTTTGTTGTACTGCTGCTATTTTGGCTTTAAATATTTGTTTTTGATTGTATTCTAGTTGGTTAATTTTTTTCATGTTGCCAAAATCTACATAATATCCTTGACGTGGGAAATAATATATAATATCATTAATTGAATTAATACCTATGTTGGAAAGTTGTTCTTTGCGTTTTTGTCCGATGTTTTTTAATGTATCTACACTTTTATTTAATAACATATAAATTTCTCCATAAAAATCCTTGATTTTTTTGTTTTAGTTATGTTAAAATTATGATATTGTGTAAAATATCTTTCCTCAATATAAAAGGAGGTGCAAAATAATGGCTAGTTTTTGTCAAGTATGTGGAAAAGGTGAAATGTCTGGTTGTCTTGTCAGTCATTCTAACAGACACACTAAACGTAAATGGAAACCAAATCTTCAAAAAGTGAGAGCAAAAGTTTCTGGCGAAACAAAAAGAATCAATGTTTGTACTCGTTGTTTGCGTTCTGGTAGCGTTGATCGTGCAATATAATTATAATGTATATTGAGGCTTAAAACTATATCTAATAGATATAGTTTTTTTCTTTTTAAAAAGTAAGTGGTATAGTCATAAACTATACCACTTACTTTTTTATTTTGCATAATCGACAGCTCGAGTTTCACGAATTACCGTTACTCTAATTTGTCCAGGATATTCAAGCTCTTGTTCTATCTTTTTAACAATGTCACGAGCAAGTGATACAGACATAACATCGTCTACCTTATCAGGTTTTACCATTATACGTACTTCTCTGCCCGCTTGTATTGCAAAGGATTTTTCAATACCTTCAAATGATTCTGCTATTTCTTCCAATCTTGTTAAACGTTTTAAATAACTCTCTAGTGTTTCACGTCTTGCACCAGGTCTTGCTGCCGACACTGCATCAGCTGCTGCAACTAATACAGCTTCAACTGATGTTGCTTCAACATCGCCATGGTGTGCCATAATAGCATTTATAACTTCACGTGATTCGCGATATTTTTTCGCTATTTCTCCACCAATCTCAATATGTGTACCTTCCACTTCGTGGTCTATGGCTTTTCCTATATCGTGAAGTAAGCCTGCTCTTTTTGCTAGCATTACATCAACGCCAAGTTCTGCAGCCATAAGTCCTGCTAAGTGTGATACCTCAATAGAATGATTGAGCACGTTTTGACCATAACTTGTACGATATTTTAATCGTCCTAAAAGTTTTATAAGTTCTGGATGTAATCCATGCACTCCGGTAGTAAATGTAGCTTGTTCACCAGCATCTTTCATCTTTTGTTCGACTTCTTTTTGTGCTTTTTCCACCATTTCTTCTATACGTGCAGGATGTATTCTACCGTCAACTATTAATTTTTCCAGTGCAGTTCTTGCGATTTCCCTACGTACAGGGTCAAATCCAGATAATATAACCGCCTCTGGTGTATCATCAATAATCAAATCAACGCCTGTTAGCGTTTCAAGCGCTCTTATATTTCTACCTTCTCTACCAATAATGCGACCTTTCATATCGTCATTTGGTAAATTAACAACAGAAACTGTAATCTCTGCTACATGATCTGCTGCACAGCGTTGGATTGCCATAGATATAATTTCACGAGCTTTTTTGTCCGCTTCTTCTTTAGCCTCTTGTTCCAATTCTTTAATCATAATTGCTTTTTCGTGTCTAATTTCTTCTTCTGCGAATTTAAGCAACTCTTTTTTAGCCTCTTCACAAGTTAAACTACTAATACGTTCTAATTCTACTAGCTGTTTTTGATAAAATTCTTCTGCTTGATTTTGTTTTTTATCTAATTCTAACTCTTTTTGTGCAATGATTTCTTCTTTTTTCTCATAAGATTCTAACTTACGGTCTAAGTTTTCCTCTTTTTGTGTCAAACGTCTTTCTGCTCTTTGTAATTCATTACGACGCTCTTTACTTTCTTTTTCAAAATCAACTCTAAGTTTATATATTTCATCTTTAGCTTCTAAAAGAACTTCTTTTTTCTTAGCTTCATTTTCTTTTTGCGCTTCTAAAACAATTCTAGTAGCTTCAGCTTGAGCCGAGCCTATAGCACTTTCTGCTGAACTTTTTCGTATGAAATATCCTACTACAATACCTGCTAACAATCCAACTGCAATAATTGCTATTTGTTCTATTCCTATTACTTTCACCCCCCTTTTCTTATTGTATAAAAATACCTGTTTTTATTATCCTTCAATTTAACTATTTAACTTTTAAAAGATTGGACATATTTAATTGTATAAGTTTTTGAAATAAGTGTCAAGACTAGCATTTTCATTGATTTTTAATAATTGTTGTTCATTATTTTTAAAAACCTTATTAATGCTAGAGTATTTAAACCCTTTAGATAACATATAACGCCATATTTTATCAATATTTTTTTTATCAACTGTTTTTATTTTTTTGATGTATAACAAAAAAACTTTTTTTGCCATATCATATTCATCATCGTCTTCCAAGCCTTCAAGCGCATTTTGTATAGTATCTTTACAAAACCCTCTTTTAAATAATCTTTGTTTTAAAATAAGTTTTCCATACCCACCATTTGCTTGCCAATTTTGGCACAAACGAGCGCATAGCTTTTCATCATTAATATAACCATATGATATAAGTTTTTGCATTATAAATTCAATATATTCCATATTACAATCACGTTTTTGCAAATATTGTATCATTTCACTTTTTGAATAATCTTTTAAAGATAATCTTTTAATCGCCAGATTATACCACTGTTCAATCGTCAGAATCTTTTTGAGCATTTACCTTTGCCTCATCAGCAGGCTCTTCATTTACATTTGCTGAAAAGCTCTCTTTTCTAATCTTGTCTTCTATCTCTTTAGCAATAGCAGAGTTACCACTAATAAACTCTTTTACATTTTCTTTCCCTTGGCCAAGCCTCGTTTCTCCATAAGAATACCAAGAACCGCTTTTGGCAATTATATTCATATCAACAGCCAAATCTACCAAACAACCTTCATGTGATATTCCTTGTCCATACATTATGTCAAATTCAGCTTGTTTAAATGGTGGCGCTACTTTATTTTTTACAACCTTTACTCTTGTTCTGTTACCAATTATATCATTGCCATTTTTAATGCTATCAACCCGCCTCACATCAAGGCGAATTGTTGAATAAAATTTTAGTGCCCGACCACCTGTTGTAGTCTCTGGACTACCAAACATTACACCAACTTTTTCTCTTATTTGGTTGATAAATATAGCTACAGTACTTGATTTACTCAAAATACCTGTTAATTTTCTAAGCGCTTGACTCATCAATCTTGCATGCAAACCGACATGCGAATCACCCATCTCGCCTTCTATTTCTGCTCTTGGAACTAATGCTGCTACAGAGTCAATTACTATAATATCTATTGCTCCACTACGTACAAGTGAATCAGCAATTTCCAGTGCCTGTTCACCATTATCAGGTTGAGATATTAGCAAATCATCAACATCAACACCCAATTTTTTGGCATATTCTGGGTCAAGTGCATGTTCCGCATCAATAAATGCAGCATAACCACCTATTTTTTGAGCTTGAGCAATCATGTGCAAAGCAACTGTCGTTTTACCAGAGGACTCAGGTCCATATATTTCAATTATACGACCGCGTGGTATTCCGCCTATCCCTAACGCCATATCCAAAGACAATGCGCCAGTAGGTATAACCTCTAGGTTCATTTTGCTGCTTGCCTCACCTAGCTTCATTATAGCGCCTTTACCAAAATCTTTTTCTATTTGTCTTATCGCCATCTCTAGTACTTTGTTTTTATCAACTGATTTTTCATTTTTCTCTGCCATAATTTATCCCTCCATATTTTAATCTTGAAATAATTTTTTCAATTGCTCTTTACTAAAAGTGTATTTCTCATTGCAAAATTGACAGCAAATCTCCGTTATTTCATCTTTTAAAATTTCGTCTTTATCCTCTTTCGGAAGCGCAAAAAGCATATTTTCGATAGTTTGTATCGAACACTTACATCTAAATCCAACTTTTATTTTCTCATGTATTAAAGGCTCTAAACTATCTCCACAAATCTTTTTAATAATATCTTCAAGAGATAATCCTTGTTCTAACATTACAGTAATAGGTGGTATGCTATTTATATTATCATTAATTATAGAAAGTGTATTTTCATCTTTGTCTGGCATTGCCTGTACAAAAAATCCACCTGCTTGTTTTACCTTTCCATCTGTACCAACAAGCACACCTAAAGAGATGCAAGTTGGCGTTTGCTCTGATAAAAACAAATAGTTTGTCAAATCTTCAGCAATTTCACCACTAACAAGTTCACAAGAACCGCTAACAGGTGTTTTTAAACCACTGAATCTTGTTACAATTATGTTTCCCTTGCCTACGCCTTCGCCAACATTTAGTTTACCATTTTTAAGTGGTAATTCAACATTCGAGTTTTGTACATAGCCTCTTACTGATGTTCCATCAGAATCCACCAATATACTGCCAAGTGGACCATTACCCGCTATTTTTATAGTCAAACATTCATTATTTTTGAATGTTGACGCAAGTAGTAGCGCTCCCGTCATTGTTCTACCAAGTGCCGCTGAAGCTAATGCCCAGCAACCGTGCTTAAAAGATGCTTCTTCTACTAAATTTGTACTGTTCACTGCATAAATTCTTATACCATTTATAGTTGCTTTAAGTAAAATATCTTGCATTTTAACTCCAATCAAATTGTTTCTCTAAATCAGCTAATGTTTTTACAATATCATCATTTATAACAATACTTGCATATTTATCAAGATGAGTTTTGTCATTATTAATTATAACAAGTTTCCCGCCATTTGATAAGGTGTAATCGGGAATTTGGTTAGCTGGTCCAACAAGAAGTGACGAGCCTAAAACTATTATTAAATCAGCATTTTTAGCTGCTTCGACAGATTTTTGCCAATTATCTGTTGGCAGCATTTCACCAAATAAGACTACATCTGGTCTTAAAAATCCGCCACACTCTGAACACAAGCACTCTTTAGTATACTTGTATTTATCCTTTTTATCTTCTATATCATCACAAGACATAATTTTACTGCTGAAATTTTGTTTACATTTTAAACAACTAACTGTATGCAATCTTCCGTGTAGTTCTGTAACCTTTTTATTTCCTGCTCTTTGATGCAAACCATCAACATTTTGCGTAACGATTAAATCAACCATATTATTTTGCTCAGCTTTAGCTAAAAATTGATGCCCAGCATTAGGAGCTATTTGCCAAAGCTTAGTTATTCGCCAACAGTAGAAAAAATAAAATTCATCAGGCATGTTATAAAGAGCATTTAAGGTTGCTAAACTCTCTGGATTTTTCTTCCAAAGTCCTGTTTTTGACCTAAAATCAGGTATACCAGATGCTGTACTCATACCAGCACCACTTAAAATTACCGTGCTTTTAGATTGTTGCCATAATTGTGCTAACTCTTGCAATTTTTCCATACAAACCTCAAATTGCTTTTAGCAAGTTTACCATTTCCATAGCAGACGTAGCAGCATCAAAACCTTTATTTCCCGCTTTAGTTCCTGCTCTTTCAATAGCTTGTTCTATATTGTCTGTTGTAACAATGCCAAATATAACCGGTTTTCCGCTATGTAAGCCAACTTGGGCAATACCTTTTGTCACTTCAGCACATACAAGATCATAATGTGATGTACTGCCACGTATAACCGCACCAAGGCAAATAACTGCGTCATATTTATCGCTATCTGCTAGTTTTTTTGCTACAAGTGGTATTTCAAACGCACCAGGAACCCAAATTACGTCCACTCCGTCTTTATCGGCATAATGACGTTTTAAAGCATCTATTGAGCCACCTAACAATTTATTTGTAATAAATTCATTAAATCTTGACACAACTATCGCAAATTTAAAACCTTTAGCAGTAATATTTCCTTCAAATACTTTACTCATTTTTCTCTCTCCTTTTTATGAACGTCTTAAAATGTGACCCATTTTTAATTTTTTACAAGATAAATATTTAGCATTATATTTATTTGCTTTAACTTCAATTGGAACACTTTCTGTTATTGTTATACCATGTCCACCAAGACCTACGCGCTTGGCAGGATTATTTGTCAAAAGTCTTATACTTGATAATCCTAAATCAGCAATAATTTGCGCTCCTAAACCATAATCTCTCATATCTGGTGCAAAACCTAATGCCACATTGGCTTCAACTGTATCCATTCCCTTATCTTGAAGAGCATAAGCTTTTATCTTGTTGGCTAGTCCAATACCACGACCTTCTTGCCTCATATAAATAACAGCACCTAGTCCTTCTTGTTCTATCATCTTTAAAGCTACAGCTAATTGGTCGCCACAATCACAACGTAAAGAGCCCAATACATCACCTGTTAAACACTCTGAATGCACTCTGACTAACACGTCTTTTTTACCCTCAACATCACCTTTTACTATTGCCAAATGACATTGATCATCAAGGTCATTTTCATAAGCATAGATTGTAAATATACCATATTTGGTTGGTAAATCTGCTTGAGCAACTCGTCTTATAATTTTATCATTAATTTTGCGATAGGCAATCAAATCAGCAACCGTAATCATTTTCAAACCATGCTTTTTAGCAAATTCAATAAGTTCTGGCACTCTTGCCATATTACCATCATCACTCATAATTTCACAACAAACACCAGCAGGTTTAAGCCCTGCCAAAAGTGCCAAATCAACAGTTGCCTCTGTGTGACCACTGCGTCTTAAAACACCACCTCGTCTTGCTCTTAGCGGAAAAACATGTCCTGGTCGCTTAAAATCTTCAGGTTTGGCATCTTCATCTAACATTTTTAAAATTGTCTCACATCTTTCAAAAGCAGAAATTCCAGTAGTTGTATTTATATGGTCAACAGAAACAGTAAAGGCAGTCTCGTGATTATCTGTATTTTTATTTACCATCTGGTGCATGTTTAATCTATCCAAAGCTTCACCTGTCATCGGCGTGCAAATAAGACCACGAGCATAAGTTGCCATGAAGTTAATAGCTTGTGGCGTTACAAGCTCTGCTGCCATAATCAAATCGCCTTCATTTTCTCTGTCTTCATCATCAACAACTAAAACCATTTTCCCTTGTTTTATATCTTCTATTGCTTCTTTTATTGAATCAAAACTCATTTTTTCTCCTCCTAAAAGCCTTTTTCTAATAAATAATTTATATCTATGCCATTTTTATTTGGCATTAATAACTTTTCAACATACTTGCCTAAAATATCTGTTTCGATATTTACCAAATCACCCTGTTTTTTCCAACCTAATGTAGTATTCTTAGCTGTATGCGGAATTATAGATATGCTAAAATTATCTTCTTTTACATCGCAAACTGTAAGACTTATACCGTCTATTGCAACAGAACCTTTTAACACAATGTATTTTAAAGTTTGTTTCTCTGCTTGTATTTTGAAAATATTTGCTATTTCATCTTTTTTAACATCAACAATCCTGCCAACGCTGTCCACATGACCTGAAACTATGTGCCCATCAAGTCTGTCACTTAGTTTTAAAGTGCGCTCTAAATTAACCATTTCACCTAATTTAAGTTTGAGCATTATAGTATTCGTACTGGTTTGTGGCATAACATCAACGCAAAAACTTTCGCTTGTCATTTGTACAACCGTAACACAAGTACCATTTACTGCTATACTATCACCTATCTTAAGATCAACAATAACCTTTTGAGCACTTATTGTAAGATACAACGATTTGCCAGTTTTTTGCATATTTTGAATTTTTCCAAGTTCACTAACTAGTCCAGTAAACATGATTTCTCCCCTTTGGTATAGGCCGTTATCAAAATATCATTACCTATATTTTCATATTGCACATTATGTAAATTGGTAGCCTGAAACATAGTGTCTATATCATTACCTGCTATAGGACTTTTAGCACAAGCACCACCGATTATTTTAGGAGCAATAAATACTTTGTATTTATCTACCAAGCCTTCTTGCAGCATAGCACCGTGCAATATTGCTCCACCTTCTAATAAAATACTTGTTATTTTATTTTCCGCAAATTTGCTCAGTAGTGCTTTTAGATTAACCTTGTTATTTATATGTTTAGTTACTATTACTTTAGCATTAGTATTTTGCTCGATATATTCAATATCCTCTTTTGCTGCTAAATTTGTTACCGCTATATATGTAGGTGCCAAATTATCTGTTAAAACGTTTGCTGTCTTTGGTATACGGCACATAGAATCAACAATTATGCGAGATGGATTTTGTCCATCAGTCATTCTACAAGTCAATGAGGGATTGTCAGCTATAACAGTACCAATACCTACCATTATACCATCATAAACATCACGCATCTTATGAACTAAAGTTCTTGATTGCTCACAACTAATCCATTGTGAATGACCTGTCTTAGTTGCAATTTTTCCGTCTAATGTCATAGCATATTTTGCTACAACAAAAGGCATTTTTGTTGTTATCCATTTGAAAAACACTTCGTTTAATTGCCTTGCCTGATCTTTTAAAATGTTTACTACCACTTCAATACCAGCTTTTTTAAGTTTGGCAATTCCCTTACCACTTACAAGCGGATTTGGATCTAGCACCGCTACAACAACTTTTTTTATACCACTTGCAATAATAGCATTTGTGCAAGGTGGTGTTCTACCATGATGAGAGCAAGGCTCTAGTGTAACGTACATTGTAGCCCCAAAGGCATTATCGCCGGCTTTATTTAAAGCGTTTACTTCAGCATGTGGTGTGCCTGCTTTTTTATGCCAACCTTCAGCAATTATTTCATTGTTTTTCACAATTATAGCACCAACTAACGGATTTGGTGATGTTCTACCTGTGGCATTTTGAGCAAGCTGTATTGCTTTTTTCATAAAAAATTCATCTGTATGCACTTTTAAAACCCCTCAAAAAATAAATAAATCATACTAAAACTATCCCTTTGGTTAGTTGTATGATTAAATTTATACACCTTTTCTCATCCAGACTTTACTGTCGGTATCGGAATCACACCGATTCGTGCTTAAAAAGCTCGCGGACTATTACCGCCGGTAGGGAATTGGTCAAACCTCACCCTGCCCCAAAGGCTATTTTGTCTTTATTAAATTTATGTGTATATTATAACATTTATTTTTACAAATAGCAAGTTTACTCGCGCAAGGCTTTTATAGCCTCAGCTATGTCAGATGACCCATAAATAGCGCTACCTGCAACTAGAACATCTGCACCTGCTTGTATTACTTGTTTGGCAGTTTGTTCATTTATACCACCATCAACTTGGATTAGCGCATTACTATTAGCTTTGACAAGCATTTCTTTTAATCTATGTATTTTATCTACTGCCGAAGTGATAAACTTTTGATTGGCAAATCCAGGGTTTACAGACATAATTAAAATCAAGTCCACTTCGCATAGTAATTCTTCAACTAAAACTAAAGGTGTTGCTGGATTTAAAGATATGCCCGCCTTTACAAATTTACCATTGTGAGATTTACTGGTTTTTATTTTATTTATCAGCCTGTGCAAATGGTTTTCCGTCTCTACATGTACAGTAATTAAATCTGCTCCAGCGTTGACAAAATCATCAACAAGATTTGTTGGGTTCTCTACCATAAGGTGACAGTCAAAAAACATATCAGTAATTGGTCTTATTTTGCTCACTACCGGCGCTCCAAAGGTAAGGTTTGGTACAAAATGTCCATCCATTACATCTATATGTACCCAATCTGCACCTGCTTTTTCTATTGCTAAAGCCTCTTGGCCGAGTTTTGAAAAATCAGCTGACAATATTGATGGTGCTATTTTTATCATTTGTATTTCCTCTCTTTTAAATCACTTATTATATCACAATAATTCTGATAACGATTTTTATCAATAATATTTTTCTCTACTGCCATTTTCACTGCACAACTTGGCTCCAAAAGATGATTGCAACCATTGAATCTACAATCATTTTTGTATTTATCAAATTCTTTAAAAGCGCTACTTACTTGCTCTTTGCTAAAATCAGTAAATTCGTTCAATGCATAACCTGGTGTATCAATTATATAACCTCCATCAAAACCAATCAACTGCGAATACCTTGTTGTATGCCTACCTTTGTTGTTTTTTTCACTTACTTCACCTGTAGCTAAGGAAAATTCAGGGTTTAGATAATTTAAAATGCTTGATTTCCCAACACCGGATAGACCTGCAAAAACGGTTATTTTATTATGCAATTTAGCTGTTAATCCATCTAATCCTTCGCCTGTAAGTACTGATACGAAAAGCACTTCATAGCCGATCTGCTCATATATTTGAGCAATATTTTTACAACTTTTTATATCTGACAAATCAACTTTGTTAAAACAAATTATTATTGGAATATCTGCTTGACTTGCCAAGACTAAAAATCTATCAACAATATTTTGTTTGTAATCTGGGTTTTTCAATGAAAACACTAGCACTATCTGGTCTATATTAGCTACTGCAGGTTTGATCAACCGATTTTTTCTTGACAAAACCTGTTCAATATTACCCTCTGATTTATCTTCATTTAGGCTTATCTGAACTCTATCGCCCGTAAGAATAGAAAACTTCTCTTTTTTCAGTCTTCCGCGCAGTTTACAAGCAACAGTTTTATTACTTAAAGCAACATAATAATAACCATTATAGTTTTTTATTATAGTACCTACATTTTCAATCAAATGTATTTCTCCTCTATTAGTTTACCATTGCTATAAAATTGCACTCTAACAGACCCTATTCCTTCAATATTTTTTCTAATTCTCTCACCAGGGTTATGATTTTCATTATAAACTACTCGGCGATTTTTGTTGTCTGTAACAACTATTTGTATATCTTGTTCTCTAGCACCTTTGGGCACAATAAATTCTATAATTTCTTGCCGCTCTTGTTCTGCAATTGCTCTTGCAATAACCAAAGTTACTTCACTACCTTGCATTACTGGCTGTTCTGGTGCTGGTGATTGACCAACTACAATACCACTGGCAACCGCTGATGTAAATCTATTTTGGACATCTTTTAGCTTGAGTTTCAAAGAAGTAAGTTTTTCTTTTGCAACTTCTAGTGTCATTCCTGATAAATCTGCCATTGCAACTTTATTTTTATCTGTAGTAACTATTACAACATCTATTTTAGCATTTATTCCTACCATTGAAGGAACAGCCGGATTTTGTGACAATATTGTTCCTGGCGGTTTATCTTTTTCATCTTTTTCTTCTATTTTACCTATGTGTAACGATTTTTTTTGCAAAACTTGTTCTGCTTGATCAATTTTAATCCCCACAATATCAGGAACATCAAAAAGTTCCGCACCCTTACTTACAATCAAATCTATTTTTCTTTTTTCTTTAACGATAGAACCTTGTTCTGGACTTTGGTTTATGACTACCCCTGAGATAATTTTGTCATTAAATTCTTCAACTATTGTAAAATCTAAAGATGCTTTTTGCAAAATTTTTATAGCATCATCTTTGCTTTTTCCAGTAACGTCTGGGACTTTCACTTCTCCAAGCGTCGCCAAATTTCCAAACACCAAAAAACTACCTACTAAAAAGCCTAGTATCAAAAGTACTGTTAACAAAATCGGGCGAAATACTTTATTGTTCCAAAACTTCATTAATTTATTCAAATAAGGTTTTTTATACTCTGACTTTTCTTCATTAATTGTAGCATCTAAAAAAATTGTTGCATCTTCAGGAAGATAGTCTTCTTGTCCTTCAATATAAGCTTGAGCAAAATTTAAGGCTTGAATAAATTCTTCGGCATTTTTAAAACGATCTTTGGGATTTTTCGCTAATGCCTTGCTGACTATACTCTCTAAAACAGCTGGAACATCTTTTTTAAACTCTCTTAGTACCGGTGGCACCGACTGGGCATGTTGCATTGCTATTGCTATTGGAGTATCTGCCATAAATGGTAATTTTCCTGTAAGCATTTCAAAAAACACAATACCTAACGAATATATATCAGAACTAAAAGTTACATGTTGTCCTTTGGCTTGTTCTGGCGATAAATAATGTATGGAGCCTAAAATCGAGCCTTCAAAAGTCATTGTACACGAACTTATGGCATGTGCTATGCCAAAATCGCTCACCTTTGGGTTACCATTTTCATCTATAAGAATATTGTGCGGCTTAATATCACAATGCACTATACCACTAGCGTGAGCTTTGCTTAACGCCTTAGCTATTCCTGTAGCAATAAAAATTGCTTGGTTGTAATCTAGCGCTGTTTTTTGATTGAGCAGTTTTTGTAAAGTCTCGCCTGGTACATATTCCATAATTATATAATGTATGCCATCTTGTTCGCCAACGTCAAAAATGCTAACAATATTACTATCTGTAATACCGCCAGCTGCTTGTGCTTCACGTCGGAATTTTTTTATGAAATTTGCATCTCCTGCAAATTGTGAACGCAAAATTTTAACGGCTACCTCTCGCTCTAAAACAAGATCTAAAGCTTTATATACTTGCGCCATTCCTCCACAGCCAATATATTCTGTTATCTTATATCTATCTTGCAATATTTTATCTTTCAAAAGTAAAACCTCACATCTAATAGTGCCAGCAAATAACACTTATATTATCTTGTCCGCCAGCTTGGTTTGCTTTGTCAATAAAACATTCTACCATTTTATCTAAATCAAAAATGTTCTCTTTTATTATTTTTGTCATTTTATACTTTGAAAGCATATTAGTCAGACCATCTGAACAAATTATTACTAAATCACCTTTTTCAAGTTCCGTGCAGCCAACATCTGGCATAATATCTTCGCTTGTGCCAACCGCTTTTGTAATGACATTTTTACTAGGATAATTCCGTGCTTCTTTTCTACTTATTTGACCTGCTTGCAATAGTTGTTCAACTAGCGAATGATCTGTTGTAAGTTTTCTCAAAACATTGTTTTTAAACAAATAAATTCTACTATCACCAACATGGGCATAAAACAACTTTTCATCTTTTAATACTGTTATAGCTATTGTTGTTCCCATACCTTTTAACTTATCATCAGATTTAGCTTTATCAAAAATTATTTTGTTAGAATACTGAATTGATTTTATAAGCAGTTCAGTTGTATCTGATATATCATCTTTATTTTTAAGCCAAAAATTACCTATATTTAAAATTGCTTCTTTACTAGCTACATCACCTGCCATATGACCGCCCATACCATCAGCTAAGATACAAATGCTATCATCAAAAAAAATACTGTCTTCATTTATGTCTCGAACAATTCCCTTATCTGTTTTACCTGCTATCTTCACCCGCAAGACACCTGCCTTTTTTATTGTAATTCATAAACAATAACGGTATTTCCTATCTTTATTATATCACCGTGCTGTAAAGTTTGCTTGGTTATTCTCTGACCGTTAAGATATGTTCCATTTCGACTTTTACCATCATAAATTAAATGCTGCCCGTCTTCGTTTAAAATAAAAGCGTGTAGTCTTGAAACACTGCTATCTTGTAAAAACAATTGACTATCTGAATGTCTGCCTATATTTATTTGTGCTGTATAAACATCGATTGTAAGATTCAAGTCGTTTCCTGCAATAACTTTTAATTTCGCCGGCAAAGGTTGTTTTATCTCTTTAAAATCTGCTTTTATTGTAAAAATTTTTGTTTGTTCTGCCTCTTTAATTTGTTCATTTGATTTTTCTATCTTGATTGGTCTGGTTTTTTTAGCAATTTTGAAAATCTTTTTAAAATTAAACACTTTAGTCAATCCTTTTTAATTATTTTGCGCCTGCAAATGCTTACGCCTTAACTGACCACATGCAGCCATTATATCTGTACCCATTTCTTTTCTTACAGTTGCGCTTATATTATGTTTTTTAAGAACGACTAAAAAGTCGCTAATAGCTTTTTGTTCAGGTCTTTCCCAATTTAATTCAGCAACTGGATTAACAGGAATTAAATTTACTGACACAAGCTTATTTTTAAGTAATAAAGCCAACTTGTTTGCCATCTCTTTACTGTCATTTACACCTTTTATAAGCATATATTCATAAGTTATCTGCCTTTTAGTAGTATTTGCGTAACCTGTTGCACTATCTATAACATCTTTTATTTTATATTTATCATTTATAGGCATCAAGCTACTTCTCAAATCATCTTCTGGTGCGTGCAAAGATATAGCTAAATTTACGGGAATATTTTCTTTGGCTAAATTATTTATTTGTGGAACTATCCCACAAGTAGATATTGTTATATTTCGAAAACCACAATTGTAAATATCTTTGTCGTGGATAAGATGCAAAAATTGCAATAAATTATCATAATTTAACAACGGCTCCCCCGACCCCATTATAACTATATTGTTTACATCCTGTCCAGTTTGACTAAATTGTTTTTTAAATAAAGCAACTTGTGCTAACATTTCGCCAGCCGTCAAGTTTCTTACAAAGCCATTTAAAGTACTTGCGCAAAATTTACAGTTAATTGCGCAACCAACTTGGCTTGATATGCAGATGCTATTACCATAATCATGTTTCATGCCGACAGCTTCAATAGTATTTTTATCTTCAAACTCAATAAGCAGCTTGTTTGTCAAACCATCTTTAGACCTACTATCTGCTAAAATATTTATATTTTCCGGCAAGATTTTGCAGTCGTTTTTTAAAAGTTCAACATCTTTTTTAGCTAAATTGGTCATCTGAGCAAAGTCAAAAACATGTTTTTTATACAACCAATCTAATATTTGATTGCTGCGAAAGGTTGGTAGTTTTAAGTTTGCAATGCTCTCTTGTAATGCTTTTTTATCTAAAGCAAATATCTCTTGTTTTTGCATTAATTTTATTTAACCTACTGTTCACGCTTAATTTTACATATAAAAAAGCCATCTGTTTTATCTATATGTGGTAAAAGTTCTATGTAATCTACTATTTTATCTGTTATTGGCTCTCTTATTTGACAAATAGAGTAGTTTTGATTATCTCGCAAAAATTTCTCTACAAGCAAAAAGTTTTCTTCTTCGTTTATTGTACAAGTACTGTAAATCAAAGTACCACCAATTTTCAAATATTTTGCAGCATTATTTAGTATGCTCATTTGTAGCTTTGGCAACAAAGACATTTCTTCTTTTTGTTTACGCCACCTCAAATCAGGTCTTCTTTTTAAAACTCCAAGTCCCGAACAAGGTACATCAACAAGTACTTTATCAAAGTTCTCCAACCAATCTTTATTTAAAACAGTCGCATCATTTAAGCAAGTATCTATTATTGTTATGCCTAGTCTAGCGGCATTTTGACCAATTATTTTCAATTTATGCTCATGTATATCACAAGCAACAATTTGTCCTTTATTTTGCATGGTTTGAGCTATATGAGTTGTTTTACCGCCTGGAGCCGCACACAAATCAAGTACTTTATCATTAGCTTTTGCATCAAGATAAGTAGCAACAAGCATAGAGCTTTGGTCTTGTATTTGAAATAAACCTTGTTTAAAACTAGTTAAACTAGCAATAGAATGTATACTTTCACAAATAAGCCCATCTTGACTTAGCAAAGACGGTTGTGTAAAAATTTCTTCTTCTTTTAAGATTTCTTGCAATTTTTCTCTTGTAGTTTTTAAAGTATTTACTCGCAAACAAACACTCGACGGATTATTATCTTCTAAACAAAAATCTATCATACCAGCTTGACCAAAGCGCTTTTCCAAAAAATCTATAAGCCATTTAGGGTGTTGTAGAAGTATTGCTTGATTAATAAATTCATCTTGAGCAAATTCTTCACTTTCTTTAAAACGCACAGCATTTCGCAAAACTGCATTAACTAATTTTATCGTACCTTGATGTCCGTATTTTTTAGCTTGATTTACAGCCTGATTGCAAGCTGCAGAGTCTGGTATTTTATCAAGAAAAAATATTTGATATATTCCTAATCTCAGTATATTTAAAATTGGTGGAAACAATTTTTCTAAAGGTTTATTAATAAATATTTTTAAAATCAAATCCAATGTTCCACCAGCTTTAACCGCTCCATAAACAAGTTCTGTTACAAATCTTCTATCCAAGTCATTTAGCTGATTTTTATTTAAAGTAGCATTTAAGGCAATATTAGCATAAGCTTTGTCTTGCCAAACTTCAGATAGCACTTTCAAAGCTATCATTCGCGCATCTAAATTTGTTTTAGGATTTTGTTTCATCAACATCTCCTTTACCTATTAAAGAAAGTATAGCCTGCTCAACTACATTTGCATCAACAACAGTATTAAAACATGGACCTTGTGGTCTTCTGTTTAAAACACCAAATACAGGTAGTGGAAAAACGTCTTGTATGCCACTTGTCAAATCTCTTTCACAAGCAACAGCCAAAACGACCTTTGGTCTTAGCTGCATAACAACCCTGCGGGCGAGCGTACCACCTGGCACAACAGCCATATGTACATTATACTTTTTACACACAGCAAGCAAAGAACCAATGCAGCATCTGCCGCACTGTTTACAGTTTGTAACATCTTGAGTGATTTTGTAAATACAAGTATCTAGTTGCAAGCAATGTGGTAACAGCAAAAGTATCTTTTCAGCTGGTACTATAAGCTGCTTTTGTCTGAATAAGTGATTGCTAAACTCTATAAAAGAACGCTCTATACGTTCTTTTTTAATTTTTAATAACTTGCCTAAAAAAACAGCTAACGGAAAGAGTAAAATGACTAAACTCCATGCTAGTGGTCTAAATATTTTAAACAACGGAATACCCATAACTGTCAGTATTGTCAAGAAAAACAAAAAAATGCCAAAAGTAATTGTGAATATAATTATTGTGCCAACAATCATAGGTAAAGATTCACTAATACTGTATAAACCTGGTATCATCATTTTCCAAACAATGTATATTACAGCACTTAAAACAGCTAAGCTGCCTAAAATCAAGGCTAAAAACAACCTTTTTTTAGGTCTTTGCTTTTCATTAAACATGTTTTTATTCTCCAATAAAACTATCTTGTGGGCTAAATTGATGCCCTTTCAAAAAATCTAGCGCTCTCATTTGTTTTTTGCTCTCCGGCTTAAGTTCTAGTATTTCTACCGCCCCATCTATTGTTGCAACAGAAAAACCATCTTGTGTATTGCTTATAAATTGACCAGGCAAGCAATCTTTTTTTTCTGCATAATTTATTTTTTTTGCTTTTAATATCTTCAAGCGCCCATACTTACTGTTAGTATAAGCAACCGGAAAAGGGTTCAAACCACGAACTTTATTTACTATCTCGTCACCTGTCGTCTGCCAATCAATTATTTCTATTTGTTTGGTAATTTTAGGTGCATAAGTAGCAAGTTCTTCTTGTTGCTTTTGAGGTTTTATTTCATTTTTAATTAATTTTTCAATTGTGTCAACAACAAGGCTTGAGCCTGTAATGCTAAGTTTATCATGAATGCTACCTAGTGTATCCTCAGGCAATATATCAACAGTATTTGTAAGAAGCATATCACCCGTATCCATACCCTTATCCATTAGCATTGTTGTATTGCCCGTTACACTGTCACCATGCAAAATAGACCAATGAATTGGAGCTGCACCACGATATTTAGGAAGTAGTGAAGCATGCAAATTTATACAGCCAAACTTTGGTATCTGTAAAATTTGCTCTGATAATATTTGTCCAAATGCTACTACTACAATAGCATCAGGTTTAATTTGTTCAAGTATTGTTACAAATGTTTGCTCTTTAATTTTTTCAGGCTGAAGCACTTCAATAGCTAAATCCAAAGCCGCTTGTTTTACTGGCGAGAAAGCTAATTTTTGTCCTCTGCCTTTTGGTCTATCTGGTTGCGTTACAACAAGTTTGACTTCATAACCTTCTTTGCACAAAGCCTTTAATGTAGGGACAGCAAAGTCTGGCGTCCCCATAAAAACAATTTTCACATCAATCACCTTTTGGTTTGTCTTCTATTTTTACAACACTTGTGGCTCTATCTAAAAACAGTATGCCATCTAAATGGTCTAATTCATGTTGTATGGCTTGCGCCTTAAATCCTTCAGCCCAGAAAGTTTGTTTTTTGCCATTTCTATCTATGGCACTTACTTTAACTCTCATAGCCCTTCGCACTGTGCCAAAATACTCTGGCACACTAAGACAACCTTCTTGTTCGCAGAGTTGTTCGCCTTCAAATTCTTCTATTCTAGGATTGATCATCTCAACAAGTCCGTCACCAACATCTACAATAGCTATACGCAAACTTATGCCAACTTGTGGAGCAGCAAGTCCGACTCCATTTGATTTGTCCATTATTTTTAGCATATCATCAAGCAAAATTTTAATTTTTTTATCTATTTTTTTAACTTCTGATGCTTTAGCTTTTAAGATAGGGTCGCCAGCTTTTCTAATAAAAAGGTCTGCCATTATATCCTCCGTAAATAATATATCTTAATATTTAATTAAAGCACGTTTAGTGGATCTATGTCAATTATAATATCCTTTTGAATATTAAGTTGCTTATCTTTTAAATACTGCTTAATCTCTTGAATATTATTTGATTTTATAATAATTATCAGCTTATAACTATCTTTAACTTTAGCAACCATTCCTTTAAACGGTCCATTTATTTGAGTATTTTCTGAATCAAATTTTTCTTGCAGTTCTTTCACAATTATTTTTGCTCTATTTACTGCTTGGTCTTCTTGTTTTGCTATTACAGTTATTTTTATGATGCTAGAATATGGTGGATAAAATAATTCTTCTCTATCTTGCAGTTCATAATTAGCAAAACTCTCATAATCTTGATTTACTACATATTGCATTACGGGATGCTGCGTTTGATATGTCTGTAAGATTACACGTCCTTTTTTGTCTCCTCTGCCTGCTCTACCCGCAGCTTGTAACAAAAGCGAAAAAGTTCTCTCTCCTGCCCTAAAATCAGGTAAACTAAGCAAGCTATCTGCTGATAATATTCCAACTAGGGTAACATTATGCACATCATGTCCTTTGGCAACCATTTGTGTCCCCAAAAGCAAGTTTTGCTTACCTTTAGCAAAATCTTGTAAAATTTTATCATGAGCAAATTTTTTACTTGTGGTGTCTTGATCCATTCTGGCAATTCGTAAATTAGGCAAGGTTTCATTTAATTGTTCTTGCGCCTTTTGAGTACCAGAACCAAAAAATCTTATTTTACGGCTGCTACAGTTTGGACATTCATCAGGTACTTGTCTTATATAACCACAATAATGACAACGAAGCAGTTTATCATTTTGATGATAAACCAAAGATACTGAGCAATGCTCACATTTTTCTACATAACCGCAATCACGACACAAAACAAATGTTGCGTAACCACGTCTGTTTAATAAAATAATAGCTTGCTGGCTTTCTTCTAATACCTGTTCTAATGCCGCAAAGAGTTTTCTTGATATTACACCTTTATTTCCCTCTTGTAATTCTTGTTTCATATCTACAACTTCAATATCTGGCAATTGTGCAAAATTGGCACGCTCTTTTAAAATCAATAATTTATATATTCCTTCTTTGGCAAGATAATAGTTATCTATACTTGGTGTTGCACTTGCCAACAAAAGAGGTATGTTATTTATTTGACAGAGTTTTTCTGCTACCGTTTTTGCATTGTAACCTGGGCTTTCCTCTTGCTTATAACTGTATTCGTGCTCCTCGTCTATTATAACTATACCAAGATTGGCAAATGGAGCAAAAATTGCCGAACGTGTCCCTATTAGTATGCAGGACGCTCCTGTTTTTACGTATTCAAAAACATCCATACGTTCATTTAAAGATAATCTACTGTGAAAAACCAATACGTCTTGCTCAAACATTTGTTTAAATCTAGTTATTATCTGGCTTGTCAGAGCAATTTCTGGAACTAATACTAAAACCTGCCCATCATTTTGATATACTGTTTGGGCAAGTTCAATATAAATTTGAGTTTTACCACTACCTGTTATGCCGTGTAATAAATATGTTTGATTGCATTTTTTTTCAATGCTGTCATTAATTTTCTCAAATACTTCTTGCTGTTTATTATTTAGCGCTATAGTTCTTTTTTGTACAAGCATATCTTTATAACTATCTCGAGTAATATGTTTTTCTATTATTTGTACTAAAGAGATCTTTTGCATTCTAATTAAAGTATCTTTGCTTATACCTTCTTTAGCCAAAAGCTCCAAAGGCATAATATCAGTTTGACTTAATAGTTCTAAAGCCTTTTTTCTTGCTCTAGGACACTTAGGATTGTCATTTAAATATTCTTTAGCATTACAAATAAGTTTGGCATAATATGCAGTTTGTTTTTTAAATTTATTTTTAGCAGATTTAACTTCTTGCAATACTTCTTTTTGCACCAACAATTTGACTGTTTGTTCATCAAAAAAGCCAAGCTTTCCTTTTATTCTTGTTTTATCAGCAACTTTTTCTTGTAGTAAATCAATTAAGTTTTTTTCATAATCTGTTTGTGCTTTATAGTTTATAGCTTCTTGTCCAACAACGTAAAATATTTGCTTTTTTAAACTTTTTTTACCAGGCAAAAAAAGTCGCATAGCTTGTGATAATGAACATAAATAATATTCACTAATAAAGGTTGCAAGTTCAATGGCTTTTTCATCAAACCAAGGACTATCATCAATAAGCTCTATTACAGGCTTTAAATCCTGTTCTATTAATTGACTATATTTTTTTACAATAAACCCCTCTGTTAAACTTCCCGCAAAAGAAACCATCACCCGCCAACCTACATCAGCTTTTGTAAAATCATCTGGTAAGTAGTAGGTGAAATTTTTATCAATTTGTTTTACAGGCAGATTTATACAAACATCTACTAATTGCATACTGTTGCCTTCCTATAGAAAAAAGGACATATTATGTCCTTTTTTAGTTCTAACTATTTAATTCGCTGTTTTTTCAAAAAAACCTCTTTATTATATTCCTGCTTGTTTACGTAGAACATCTATTTTGTCTGTTTTTTCCCAAGGTAAATCCAGATCAGTACGTCCAAAATGTCCATAAGCTGCTGTTTGTTTGTATATCGGACGACGTAAATCAAGAGTTTTGATTATACCTGCCGGACGCAAATCAAAGTTTTTATTTATCAATTCAGATATTTTTTCATCTGATATTTTGCCTGTACCAAATGTTTCTACAAGCACTGAAACAGGATGTGCTTTACCTATCGCATAAGCTAATTGAATTTCACATTTGTCAGCTAAACCTGCAGCCACTATATTTTTAGCTACATAACGTGCTGCATAAGCTGCTGATCTATCAACTTTTGTAGGATCTTTACCAGAGAAAGCTCCACCACCGTGACGCGCCATACCACCATAAGTATCAACTATTATCTTTCTTCCTGTCAAGCCAGAGTCACCTTGCGGTCCACCAACTACAAATCTGCCTGTAGGATTGATATAATACTTTGTTTCAGCTGTTAAAAGCGATTTGTCAATTGTTGGTTCAATAACATATTTTTTAATATCAGCTGTTATTTGTTCCAAAGTAACTTCTGGTGCATGTTGGGTTGATATAACTATTGTATCAACAAATACCGGTTTTCCATCTTCATATTCTACAGTAACTTGAGTCTTACCGTCTGGTCTTAAGTAAGCTAATGTTCCATCTTTTCTGACATCTGTTAATTTTTTTGCTAATTTATGTGCTAAATATACTGGCATTGGCATGTAATCTGGTGTTTCGTTTGTAGCATAGCCAAACATCATACCTTGATCGCCAGCTCCTGTTAAATCTTCTTCTGCACTTTTTTCGCTTTCCTTAGCTTCTAAAGCTTTGTCTACACCCATAGCAATATCAGCTGATTGTTCATCTAAGGAAACTAAAATGCCGCATGTTGAACCGTCAAAGCCATATTTTGCTCTGTCATAACCAATATCAATAATCGTTTGTCTAACAAGTTTTGGAATATCAACATAGCAATTTGTTGTAACTTCACCAACTACATGTACCTGTCCTGTTGTAACTAAAGTTTCACAAGCCACACGACCGCTTGGATCTTGAGCTAAAATTGCATCTAATACTGCATCAGATATTTGGTCTGCTATTTTATCTGGATGCCCTTCTGTAACCGATTCTGATGTAAAAAGTTTTCTAACTGTCATTTTTTTCTGTCCTTTCAAAATGTGATTTTTGCAAAAATAATAGTCCCATAATGGGACTTAAATTTAAGTTTAATTTAATCCCATCTTGTGCTAATACACAGGATTTGGCACCGTTTGATTGTTATCATGGTTGCCGCAGCTTCATAGGGCCAGTTCCCTCCGCTAACTCTTGATGAGTATTTTATTTGATTGCAATTCATTTTACAATTTTTGGCAAATATTGTCAAATAATTTTTCTGCAACTTGCTTTTTAGTCAATTTATCCAAATGAATTATTTGTCCGTCAGGATATATAAACTTTACTATATTAGTATCGTGATTAAATCCAGCCTCAGCCATTGACACATCATTTGCTACAATCATATCAAGATTTTTTTCTTTTACTTTTCGTTTGGCATTTTCTATTAAATCATTTGTTTCCGCTGCAAAACCAACCAAAAACTGATGCGTTTTTTCTTTTCCCAGTTGTTTTAATATATCTGGATTTTTAGTCAAATGCAATGTTAGACTATCATCATTTTTCTTTATTTTTTCATTTGCAACATTTTGTACACAATAATCTGCCACTGCGGCTGCTTTTACAACTATGTTTGAATCTTGGTAATGTTTTAACACCTGCTCTTGCATTTGTCTTGCTGTTTCCACTTTTATAACTGTAACATTTTGTGGATTTGTAAGATTTGTATTACCTGCAACAAGCAATACTTTAGCACCTCTTGATGCAGCTTCCGCCGCTATTGCATAACCCATTTTGCCGCTAGAACGATTACCAATATAACGAACAGGATCAATCGGCTCTACCGTTCCACCTGCTGTAACCAAGACCTTTAGTCCTGTCATAGTATTTGTTTTAGCAAAAAAATCTTGCACATATTGCACAATATCTATTGGCTCAGGCAATCTACCTTTACCTGACGTAGCACATGCAAGAGTCCCTATAGCTGGTTGCATGACCGTCATTCCAAGCTTTTGAGCTTTATCAAGGTTAGCTTGAGTTATCGGATTTTCATACATGTTTGTATTCATAGACGGACAAAGCATTATCGGTGCTTTTGTAGCTAAAACAGTCGTAGTCAGCATATCATCAGCTATGCCACTTGTTATTTTAGCAATGACATTAGCTGTAGCCGGAGCAATAAGCACCAAATGTGCCCAATTAGCAAGTGCTATGTGCTCAACATTATATTCTTGTATTTCTGACCACATGCTTGTACAAACAGGGTTTGCACTTATTTCTCTAAAAGTAAGTGGTGTAACAAATTTTGTCGCCGAATTTGTCATAATTACTTTTACGCTATAACCTAATTTTTTCATACGGCTTACAATTTCCACTGCTTTATATGCAGCAATACCACCACTTACACCAAGTAATATATTTTTGGGGGCAAACAATTTTTTGTCCTCCTTATTTTATACTTACTTTTAGACGCTCGAAAGTTATACTTTCATTTGCTATTTCATGTAAAGCCACTGTTACAGGCTTTGTTGATTTTATATTTTCAACAGGTATCTCTCCTACAAGTTCTCTTGCGCGTTTTGCAGCCAATACAACCAAAGTATACTTGCTGTCAACGTGTTCTAACAATTTGTCTATTGATGGTTTTATCATTTTTTTCTCCCTTATAATACTTATTTTGTATTGCGTATTTCTTCTATCAGTTGAATATTTCTTTTAGCCTTGCTCTTTTCTGCAATTATTATAGAATACAAAGTCTCTACTGCTATTAAAAGCTGTTCATTTAAAACTGCATAATCATAATGTGCTGCTTGTTTTAATTCACTATCAGCTCTAGCTATACGTTTTTTAACAGCTTCTTCATCGTCTTTACCACGACTTTTTATTCTATTTAAAAGTTCGTCAATAGACGGCGGCAAAATAAATACAGTAACACCGTCAGGAAATTTTTCTTTTACTTGAGAGGCTCCATCTATTTCAATCTCTAAAAGCACATCTATGCCTTGATTTATCTTACC
This sequence comes from uncultured Acidaminococcales bacterium, assembly GCA_964551985.1. GTDB lineage: Bacteria > Bacillota > Negativicutes > Acidaminococcales > JAISLQ01 > CAZKFG01. The sequence goes on along the minus strand of CAZKFG010000011.1, from coordinate 8,979 downwards.
TAAAATATGGCTGCGTAATGTTCCATAATAATTATCATATACTTGAGCATACTCTAAAAAAGCATTTTCTGCAATCAATTTTTCAAATTCTTGTTTAGAAACAAAATGATAATCTTTTCCATTGACTTCACCCTTACGAGGGGTTCTTGTTGTCATAGATACAGAATAATAAATTTGACTATATTTTTGCAAAAGCAAACTACAAATAGTCCCCTTACCAGCACCAGACGGTCCAGAAACAATAAGCAAAATACCCTTTTTATCCATAACAGTCCTCCAGTTTAAATTGCATCATCTTGATAAGCTTCTTTTGCCAAATCTTTACTTACAAACCTATTTGCCACCGTATCTGGCTGTACGCAAGATAATACTATATGACCACTATCTATTATAATCACCGCTCTTGTACGTCTACCATAGGTAGCGTCAATAAGCATACCTTTATCACGTGCCTCTTGAATTATGCGTTTTATTGGAGCAGATTCAGGACTTACAATACAAATTACTCTGTTTGCTGAAACCATATTACCAAAACCAATATTGATAAGTTTTATATCCACAAAAGCACCCTCTTAAAATTATTCTATATTTTGAATTTGTTCACGAATTTTTTCTATTTCACTTTTCATCTCTATAGTAATTTGAGTTATTGTAAAATCATTAGCTTTAGAAGCCATAGTATTAACTTCCCTATTAAACTCTTGAATGATAAAATCAAGCTTTCTACCAACTGCTTCTGATTTTTTAATTGTAGCTTCAAATTGAACAATATGAGATTTTAATCTTACTATCTCCTCAGTAATATTAGCTTTATCAGCAAAAAAAGCTACTTCGTGAATAACCCGCTCTTGATCAACAGTTTGTTCGTACTCTTTTAAAAGTTCATTTACCCTATCTGTAATCTTGCTTTGAAATTCTTTAACAACCAAATCAGAACGGTCTTCTATAAGTGACAATTTATCACCGATAGTCTTTACTCTAGAGACTAAATCATCATATATATGCTGACCCTCGTCAGTTCTCATTTTTATTAAATTAAATAAAGCTTCGTCAACAGTTTTTTGCAAATACGGCAAATAAATATCTACATCGCCTTGAGTTTCTTGAGTATTTATAACGCCATTAGAACGCAACAAAAAAGATATTTTTTGAGCATCATTCATACTATTTTCAATACCAACAATACTTGCAACTTCTGCTATTGCGTTATTATAAGCCAAAACCATCTCTTTATCAACTATTATTTGATAATTACCCGAAGACTTATCAAGCAAATTGACAAAAACATCAACCCTGCCGCGATTGACAACCTTGCCAATTTGCTTTCTGATTTTATCCTCAAAAGAATTCAAAACCCTAGGCAATCTAATAACAATTTCATTATAGCGATGATTAACGGCTTTTATCTCTACAGAAAGAAAAATCTTCTCGTCTATATGTTCGCCTCTACCAAAGCCTGTCATACTTTTTAGCAAAATAAAACCTCCATTTAAAATTTTTATTTAATCCATATCCGCAAAAGAAAAATTAAACTTACGCTCACGTTCAGAATTTGGTTTTACCACAAAAACAGCAGGCGTATTCAAATCAAGCTGACTCAAATCAAAGTAAAAAAATATCTGCACTCTATACAATGCCGGAACAGTTTTTTCTATAAAATTTACCTGCTCTATTACTAGCTGACTACTATTTTGCTCCTCTTTACTATCAGCTTGCTTTTCTACTTGTTGTGTACCATCTTGTTTTTTCTCAGAACCATCACTTATTATTTGAACCTGTATAGGCTCACGTACAACCTTAGTCTGCACAACCATAGTATTTTGAACACTAAAATCAAAAGCAGGCAAGCTCTTATCGCCTTGCAACAGTTTAGCCTCTAGACCATCGTTAATTTCCACCAAATCTTGCACATAAAAAACAACTGAAATAGGCAATGACCCCTGCCAAGCATCCAAAACAACCTGCCCGTCATATACATTAATCGTCTGACCCGCAAGCAGTCTATCTCTAGCATTAAGTGCTACAAGATAAAAAGGAGTATAAACATAAATCCGCTCACCCTGCTCATCAACAGTTTTACTCTTTTCCTCAAACACAATCCACTGTTTAGCAAAATTAAAAAAACTCTCCTGATAACGCATAATACCATATTCTTGAGCTGATTTAATATTACTCAAATCCATATTAACAGTCGCCAAAGCAACATTTGCATAAAACAACATGCCAACAAAAACCGCTAAAAAAATTTTCATAAAAAACACCTCATAAATATCTATTATCTCTACAAATCAATACTACCACTAAACACTCTAGTAGCAGCACCTGTCATAAAAATTGAAGCATTAGTATCAGCCCAATCAATAAACAAACTACCACCATCTAAAATAACTTCAACACTTTTATCAAGCAAACTATTTAAAATACCTGCCGCAACAGTTGCACAAGTCCCCGTACCGCAAGCCAAAGTGATACCAGCCCCACGCTCCCAAACACGCATTCTTACCTTGTTTTTACTCAAAATCTGAGCAAACTCAATATTACACTTATTAGGGAACAAACTAGCAGTCTCAAGTAATGGTCCAACAGTTTTCAAATCCACATTTTCAATATCATCAACAAAAATAACAAAATGCGGATTACCCATCGAAATAGCATTTCCTAAATAACTTTTACCAAATACATCTACACTAATATTAGTTGCAATATCATCACTATCAATAGATAAAGGAATTTCATTACACCTATATTTAGGTACTCCCATATCAACCTTAACATTACATATATTGTCATCAACAAAAATAATTTCCGTTCTGATAATCCCAGCCAAAGTATCTATCGTCATAGTAGTTTCATTACAAAAACCACCCTCATATAAATGCTTTGCCACACAGCGAATAAGATTACCACACATCTCAGCCTCGCTACCATCAGCATTAATAAGTCTCATACGAATATCAGCCTTATCAGTACTCTCTAACAAACAAAGCCCATCAGCACCAATCCCAAAATGACGATCGCAAAGTTTTTTAGCCAGTAGCGATACATCATCACAAGCAATATCTATATCGTGAAAAATAATAAAATCATTACCCAAACCTTGCCACTTACTAAAATTCAAAATAACAACTCCTCTAAAAACATTATTAAAATATTCTACCACTTAAACATAATACTTGTACATATTTAACATATAAATTATACTTAAAAAAACACTTAGGAGAAAAAAATGAACATAGAAGGTATTTTTTTGCACAGCCAAAAAAATTATTTGCAATCAAAAATTGCTGGCACTCGCATAGATAAAATATTTCAACCAACAAAACTATCACTTGTTTTGCAGCTCACAAATTGGAAGCAAGCTTTTTCATTATACATAAACTTAAGTAACAACACTCCACATCTAAGACTGATAGATAAATTACCAATAAACCCTCAAACACCTCTCGGCTTTTGCATGCTAATGAGAAAACATCTAGAAGATGGTAGAATAGCTCAAATAACCCAAAATAATCTTGATAGAGTTTTGACAATAGATATAGACACACTAGGTGAAAAAAACTGTATAACAACAAAACAACTTATAATAGAACTTGCTGGAAAAAATAGTAACATAATTCTAGTACATAACGGCATAATAATTGACTGTATAAAACATATCAGCAAAGCAATGAACAATATCAGGCAAATTCAGCCACAAAAGACATATATATGTCCGCCAATACAAACAGGATTAAACATCTTAACAAATCCTCTATCTAATATAAGTCAACAATTGTCAAATCAAACACTACCATTATCAAAAGCATTAGTTCAAGAAACATTAGGAATAGGACCATTCACTGCCAAAGAAATCTCTTACCGCTCCGGACTAGATACCAATATTACCTGTGATAAATTAGATCAAAAAGATTTTGACGCTATAACAGAAGCTATTCAAAGCTTAGTTCAACCAATTAAAGAAGATGCTTATCAAACAACTGCTTGTTTAGATGATAGTAACAAACTTCTGTCCTTAACAACATACCAACCTCAACATATAGGAAAAGCAATTCAAAAAAATTTCCAAGACATAAATTTAGCACTTGATTTTGCTATAAAACACGAACAAATTGCTAAACCGGCAAATATAGAAATAAACCAGCTTATCAAAAATCAAATACAAAAAACAACAAAAAAAATAAACCTCTTACAACAAGAGTATACACAATCACAAAATGCCGATATATATAAAAATATAGCTGACAATATAATGGCAAATCTACATAACATAGAAAAAGGTATAAAAAATTACACGTGCATAGATATATTTACAAACAAACAAATACAAATACAACTAGACCCACTCCTATCAGCAAACCAAAACGCCCAAAAATACTATAAAAGCTACAACAAACAAAAAAGAGCCACATCCCAGCTACAAAACCAAATAACTCAAAGTCAAGAATTATTAAACTATCTAGAAACAATAGAATTATCAATTCAAAACATACAAACAAGCAACGAACTACTAGAAATAAAAGCAGAACTTACAGATCTTGGCATAATAAAGCAAAAAGCAAAAAAGCAAGCAAAAATAGCTCAAAGTATGCCACTTAAAATAACTCTAGATTCAGGTGCTACAATTTTAATCGGTAAAAACAATAAACAAAATGACTATTTAACCTTCAAACTATCTCGACCCACAGATATTTGGCTACATACCAAAGACATACCAGGATCACACGTCATATTGCAAAACCAAACACAAAACGATGATATTATAAGTGCTGCAAAACTTGCTGCCTATTTTAGCAAAGCCAAAGATAGTTCTAACGTCGCGGTTGATTATACTATGCGAAAAAACGTAAAAAAGCCATCTGGCTCCAAGCCTGGTTTTGTAATCTATGACAAACAAAAAACACTTTATGTTATGCCAGAAAATAATTTGATTATCTAATAAAAAATCCCTCTTGTTCAAGAGGGATTTTCGCATTATAGCTGTATGTTATTAGAATTTTGTAGTGTTTGTTTAGCTTGCGCGATTATTTCATCAATTATTTGCTGACATGTTTGAATTTTGTTTAGTACGCACAGGCTTTGTCCTACTTGCACTGCACCATTTTCTATATCACCATCAACAGATGCCATTCGGTTTGTTCCCGTTGCCAAATCGTTTAGTTCTTGTTGCGGTGCTCCACTAATTTCTTTTTGCAAAAATTTTTCTGTAAAGTTATTTTTGAGTGAACGCACACCGTGCCCACGTGAAAAACCTGTTACTGCTGAATCTGTATCTGTTGCAGAGATTATCTTGTTTTTCATATTGATATGGGCGGGGCATTCTTCAGCCAGTAAAAACCTAGAGCCTATTTGCACACCTTCTGCACCCATAAGCATTGCCGCTGCCATTGCTCTACCGTCTGAGATACCGCCTGCAACTATTGCAGGGATTTTTGTTTTGCCTAAAATATTGCTCATAAGCGCCATTGTTGTAAGTGTACCGATGTGTCCACCTGCTTCCATTCCTTCCATTACAAAAGCATCTGCACCTTTTTCTTCCACTCTTTGGGCAAGTTTAAGACTTGGTATTACAGGAATTGATTTTATGCCTGCAGCTTTTAAGCGATCAAAATATGGTACTGGATTGCCTGCTCCTATAGTTACAAAAGCTACTTTTTCTTCGCATATAACATCAAAAATTGCATCTATATCTTTAGTTTGCAAAGTTACATTGACACCAAAAGGCTTGTTAGTCAATGTTTTTGCTAATCTTATTTGCTCTTGTGTCCACTCTGGTGTTCTGCCGCCTGTACCGATAATTCCTGCACCACCTGCATTTGATACTGCTGCGGCGAGTTTAGCATCTGACGACCATGCCATACCACCTTGTATTATAGGATATTTTATTCCTAGAAGTTCTGTAATGCGATTTTTCATAGTATTTTCTCTCCTTAAAAATGTGTTTGTTGTAATACTATCTTTATTATATCATAGTTGTTTTGGTTAGAAAATATTTAGCTAAAAATAAAACTCTTTATTATGTAGAGTTTTTGGAGTATAATTATTTGTAATGTTTTATTTTAGAAAGTGAGGTTTTTTAGTTGCTCAGATCAGATGATGTTAAAAAGGGCTCAACTCGTGCTGCCCATCGTTCGATTTTTTATTCTTTAGGATTTAATAAAAAAGACTTGGACAAACCTTTGATTGGTATTGTTAATGCTCAAAATGAAATTATTCCAGGTCATTTACACCTTGATATGATAGCAAAAGCTGTCAAAGAGGGTGTTTGGTCTTCTGGCGGTATTCCTATGGAATTTCCTGCTATAGGTGTTTGTGATGGTATCGTAATGGGTCATGATGGTATGAAATATTCACTCGCTACACGTGAACTTGTCGCCGACAGCATTGAAGCTGTTGCTAACGGTCATAAATTTGATGCTTTAGTTTTAATCCCTAATTGTGATAAGATTGTTCCAGGAATGCTTATGGCTGCTGCAAGATTGAATATTCCCGCTATTGTTGCCAGCGGTGGTCCTATGCTTGCAGGCAAACTAAATAAACAAAACATTGGTATAAGCAATGCTTTTGAAGCAGCAGGACGTTTTGAAGCAGGTCTTATTGATGAAAAAGAACTTGAAAAGGTTGAAATGTCAGCATGTCCTAATTGTGGATCTTGTGCTGGTATGTATACTGCCAATACTATGAATTGCTTGTCTGAAGCTCTTGGTATGGCACTTGCTGGCAACGGCACTATTCCTGCAGCGATGACAGGCAGACGTACTGCTTTGTCTAGGCTTGCCGGCGAGCATATTATGCAACTACTTAAAGATAACATTCGCCCACGTGATATAATGACGTTAAAAGCCTTTGAAAATGCTATTGCAGTTGATATGGCTGTGGGTGGTTCTTCTAATACTGCACTACATTTACCTGCTATCGCACATGAAGCCGGTATAAATTTGTCTTTGGATTTATTTGATAAGATAGCTGCTAAAACTCCTTATATTGCTTCTTTAAGTCCCGGTGGCAAGCATTTTGTACAAGAACTTGATGAGGCTGGCGGAATACCTGCAATTATGAAGGAATTGGAAAAGAAAAACCTTATTTTCGGTGAGTGTATAACTGTTAGCGGTCAAAGCGTTAAAGAAAATATAAAAGAAGTGCAAAATCTCGACACAGAAGTCATTCATCCTATCGAAAATCCCTATCGCCCAACTGGTGGCATTGCTATTTTAAAAGGTAATTTGGCGATCAATGGCGCGGTTGTGAAAGAAAGTGCTGTTGACGAAAAAATGCTTGTACACACTGGTCCGGCAAGAGTATTTGATGGTGAAGATGAAGCAATAGCTGCAATTGTTGGCAAAAAGATTAATAAGGGGGACGTTGTTGTCATTCGCTATGAAGGACCAAAAGGTGGTCCTGGTATGCGTGAGATGCTTAACCCTACTTCTGTTTTATCAGGCATGGGTATGGGCGCCGATGTTGCCCTTTTAACTGATGGTAGATTTTCTGGTGCTACACGTGGAGCTTGTATTGGACACATTTCTCCTGAAGCTCGTGAAGGCGGAGTTATTGGTCTGGTACAAGAAGGTGATATGATTGAAATTGACATTCCAAAACGCATCCTTAATGTCAAGATAAGTGATGAAGAAATCGAAAAAAGACGTAAAGCTTGGCAAAAACCGCCTGCTAAAGTTAAATCAGGCTATCTTGCAAGATACGCTCATTTAGTAACTTCAGCTAATACTGGTGCGGTACTAAGAGATGATTTTGAGTAATTAAATCAATAAACTAACATAATAATGTTTGACAAAACGGCATAGTTTATACTATGCCGTTTTTTGTAATTCATTTTGTAGTTATACTTTGTTTTCACTTTGTCATCAATATTCTGTTATTGCATTTTTAGATAAGCAACTCTACGGAGCGTTTGTTGAAAATAAAAGAAATAAAAGGTATATTAAATCTGGAGGTAATGATTATGGATTGTAACAAAATAGGAAAACTAATTTTAAATTTGCGCAAAGAAAAAGACATGACACAAAAAAATTTGGCCGATGCTATGAGCATTAGTGATAGAACAATATCTAAGTGGGAGCGTGGTATAGGCTGTCCTGATATTTCTCTTTTACAGCAACTTTCCAGCATTTTAAATGTCAATATCGAAAAAATCTTAGTAGGAGATTTAGAAACTAACGAAAATGATGGAGGAAATATAAAAAAGATAAAATTTTACGTATGTCCAACTTGCAACAATGCTTTATTTGGTACAGGTAAAGCAGAAATTTTCTGTTGCGGCAGAAAAATAAAACCATTAGAGTCGCAAAGTAAATCTATATCTCATGATTTAATAGTAAGTGAAGTTGAAGAAGACTTTTATTTGACAATTCAACATGAAATGACAAAGCAACATTATATTTCTTTTATAGCTTATGTTTCATATGATAGAGTACTTTTTGTGAAACTATATCCAGAACAAGCAGCAGAGGCGCGTTTTCCCAAAATGCCCAGTGGAGAAATATATTTTTATTGTAATAATCATGGGCTTATAAAAAAGAAAAAATATAGATAAGTGTTTTAAAAACTTTTTCTATGTGGCAAAAGAGTATATCGCCAAAATGACGATATACTCTTTTTACAATACTATTTTACTTGTAGCTATTTTAATATTCCAATTCAAATATTTTACCTGGATTTAAAATACCGTTAGGATCCAGTGCTTTTTTTATGTCTTTCATCATTTGCATTTCTACTTTGTCTGTAAAAATTTGCATAGTGTCTATTTTTTTGCAACCTATGCCGTGCTCACCAGATAACCTCCCACCTATACTATAGGCTAGTTCGTAGACATCGTTGTGATAGTTATTCATTGTTTGTTCCCATTGCTCGTCTGTCATGTCCAGCTTTAGTGGGATTATATGAATATTACCATCGCCCGCGTGAGCTACTGTTCTTACTTGGAGATTATATTTTGCTTCTATTTCACTCATTTTTTTAAGCATT